>CAYNLL010000042.1:10791-12548 GCA_964398015.1 uncultured Opitutaceae bacterium
TTTCAAGGAGCTCGACGAGGATGAGCGCGGTCAGCGGGACCTTCTCGCTCGGCTTGAGGACGAACGTATTGCCGCAGGCGAGCGCCAGGGGGAACATCCAGAGCGGAACCATCGCGGGAAAGTTGAACGGAGTGATCCCCACGCACACGCCGAGGGGCTGGAGCACCGTCTCGCAGTCGACGTTGCGCGCGATGTTCTCTAGGGTGTCGCCAAACAGGTGCGACGGGGCGCCGCAAGCGTACTCGATGTTCTCTATGCCGCGGTAGAGGCTCCCACGCGACTCGACGAGGGTCTTACCGTGTTCGCGCGAGATGCTGGCGCAGAGGCGGTCGAAATCCTCCTCTACCAGGTGGCGATAGCGGAAGAAGAGGCGCGCCCTCTCGATCACCGGCGTGTCCCGCCAGGCGGGAAAGGCCGCGGCGGCGGCCTCGACGGCCGCGTCGACCTCCGCCGCTCCGCCGATGGGGCACTCGGAGATCACGTCTCCGGTCGAGGGGTTGTAGATCGGCGTGCCGGCGAGCTTCGGGCGGATCCATTCGCCGCCGATGTAGAGAGGGCAGGGGGAGAGATTGGCCATTTTCATGGGTGTGTCGGGGCGTCTGGGATAGGGGGCCTGGGCTCTGGAGGAAAGTCGGTTTCAGGCTGGAGAGCGAACTGCCACCAGCCTACGTCCCTCCACGCTCCCAGCTTGTAGCCGATCTTGCGATAGATTCCGACGAGTGTGAAGCCCATGGATTCGTGGAACGCCTGGCTGGCCGGGTTGGGAACGAGTATCCCCGCGTAGGCCTTGAACAGCCCCTGGGCGCGCAGCCTCCGGAAGAGCTCGGTGTAGAGGGCGCGGCCGACCCCCTCTCCGCGGTGTCCCTCATGGACATACACCGTCACCTCCACCGCCCAGCGGTAGGCGGCGCGCTCCCGGTGGGGCGAGGCGTACGTGTATCCCCTGACGACGCCCCCGGAGTCGTCCACCAGCCACGCAAAGCGGCGGTTGATCCTGTCGATCCGCGCGGCGATCTCGGCCGCGCCCGGGGGTTCGGTCTCGAAGGAGACGCAATTGTCCGTGCAGAAGGGCCGGTAGATGTCGGAGATCTGAGGGGCGTCATCGGCGCGGGCCAGGCGAATCATCTGCGGGCCTCGCCTATTGCTTGGAGAGCGCGTCGGACTGCTTGACGAATTCGTCGCCGCTCCACTCGCCGTCGGATGCCACGACCTTCCTGGCCGAGGCCTTCTGCGCCGCCTTCCGGTCGGCCTGGCGCTTCACGAGGTCCGCGTGGGTTGTGAAATAATCGAGGCTCTTCCCCTTGAAATCCGCGAGGGTCGCGAACTTGTGCTTCTCCATGAAGGCGAGAAGCTGCTCGCACATCGGCTTCACGCATTCGTATCCAAATTTCATGACTCCCGTGCAGACCTGGACGGTGTCGGCGCCGAGCAGGATGAACTGCGCGGCGTCGCCGCCGGACTCGACTCCGCCCAGCCCAGAGAGCGTCCGGCCGGGGAACTCGTTGCGGATCATCGTCGCGATCTCCATGACCATGCGCAGGGCGATCGGCTTCACGGCCCTCGAGGAGTAGCCCCCGGGGGTGGTCCATCCCTCCACGGACGGCTCGGGGCGCAGGGTATCCAGGTTGACGCCCATGACGCTCCGGATGGTGTTGATCGCGCTCAGGCCGTTGCAGCCCGCCTTCAGCGCCGCCCGGCTCGGCTCCTCGATGTGGGTGATGTTCGGCGTCATCTTCGCCCATACCGGCTTCTTCGCG
>CAYNLL010000043.1:0-12526 GCA_964398015.1 uncultured Opitutaceae bacterium
GCAGAATGCCCCCGCGCCGACGACGCGTCCCGCGCCCCCCGGAGCCAGAGCGTGAAGGCGCCGACAACGAAAGCCCCGGCCAGCAGCTTGGGCCACACGAACACGGTGTTGATCACGAAGAAGCCGGCCGGCAGGAGGGAGGCGATGATCAGCGCGGCCGGGCGCTGCCGGAGCCCCATGGTCCGCAGCCACGCCCAGGCGGCGCAGATCCACGCCAGCTGCAGAAGGATGCCCGTCGCCTGCGCCGCCGTGCCGAAGGTCACGCCGGCCGACGACACGGGGTAGGCGACCAGCAGGTTCAACGCCGCCTGGAGCGGGGGCCGGTCGCTGCTCAGCCACCATCCGAAGATCAGGTGGCGCGGATCCTCGCCGTGGATCAGCCTGTCGGCGAACTGATCGGGAAGCTCGTTGTCGAAGGCCAGGTTGTCGGTGAACCGATGCGCCCCGAGGTCCGCGAGCGAGCGGTCGGACCCGTAGAGCGCCAGCAACCCGAGGTAGAACGCCGCGGCGGACACCATGAGCATGAGCGGGCGCCGCGAGTCGGGAGGATAGAGCGGGGAGGGGAGGGTCCCTGACAGCCTCCAGGCCGAGGCCGCGAGGAGGGCCCATGCGGCGGCCTTGCCGGCGAGGGCGCTCGCAAGGAACACCCAGAACAGCCCGTAGCCCGCCAGGGCGACGACGGCGAACGCCGCCAGCGGCAGCAGGGGCTCGGGCACCTCCTGCCGGCCGCGCTGGAGCGACGTCGCCGCGGCGTGCAGCAGGAGCAGCACGAGCCCAACCCCCACGAAGCCGTGGATCTTCCGGGCGAGGGAGTTCCATCCGGCGGCATAGGCCGGAACGGCGCGCGGCTCGCCGACGGCGAGCCATCCGTAGTAGCCCGCCGCGTCGTCGACCGCGTGGACGACGACGGGCCGGCCCCTCCACGAGAGGGGCACCCGCACCCGCACGTCCGCCCATTCCCCGCCGATGTTGCTCTCGGCGACCTCGAGCCGCTCGGCTGTCGCCGTGTTCTCAAGGTAGAGCCGGTTGCCCTCCACATGCGCGAATCCGCAGACGGGTATTTCCAGGATGGGGGGTGCGGGAAACGGCCCCAGCTCCAGCGCCCCCTTTCCGGCGTTTGAGCCGTTCCAGGAACTCCAGTACGGCCCCCCGGCCGTGGGGGCCGCGTCGCGGGGTCCGCCGCTCCAGCGCTCGCCGTCCGGGGCGATGCCGCGGGCCGCCGGCAGGTCGCCGCCCCGGATGAACCGCCCCGTCGTCCGCGCAGCGATCTCGGCGATGGGGGACGGCGCGTTGTCGAGGATCCTTGGAAGAAGGACGTAGGCCGCCGCGATCGCCAGGAGGAGGGCGATTGCCGCGGGTCGGCCTTGGATCCGGGGTGACATCGGCTCTAGGCGCGGGCACCGAAGGGGCGCAGCGGGCGCGCGGCTGGACAATGCCGGGCCGCCGTCCCCATGCTTCGGGATCGGCACCCATGGACACCAGGCTGCCTTGGGGATTTTCGGGCGTTCACCTGCGGCAGAGCGTCGGGAATCGCGGGTTTCCCGTCAATCCACCGCGGGAATGAACCTTTTGCGCCCCCGGGCATTCCACTCCTACGAAGGCATCTAGTGTCCGAACCCCTCCATACCCTTGTCCAAGCGGCCCGAAAGAACGATGAATCTGCGTGGGATCAGCTGCTGCGGGAGCACCAGCTGCGCCTCTTCGCCTACGCCAGGAGCCTCACGGGCGACCGGGAGGCGGCCTTCGACATCGTGCAGGAGTCGTTCATCCGCGCCGTGGCCCACGTCTCAGGGCTGCGCGACGACTCCAGGTTTGCCGCGTGGCTCTTCGGGATCGTCCACCAGCGCTGCCAGCTGCACCTTCGAAGGGCGCGCAGGGAGGCCGCGCTCTTTGGGGGCGAGGAGGACGGGGCGGGGGGCGAGGACGGCGGGCCCGACCCGAGGGAGGCTCTGGTGTCGGAGGAGCGGGCGCAGGCCCTTTACGCGCTGGTCGACCGCCTCCCGCTGCGGCAGCGCTCCGCCCTCCTGCTCCACGTCCTCGGCGGATTCCCGCTCGAGGAGATCGCGGGGATCGCCGCGGTCCCCGTGGGCACCGTCAAGTCGCGCCTTCACCACGCCAAGCGCGCGCTTCGGGAGCTGATCGAGGGGGAGCGCCCATGAACAAGACACCGCAGGACTGGCTGCTCGAGCGCGACGGGGACGCGCTGCCCCGGCTCGATTCCCTGCGCAGGGGGGTGCTGGCGCCGGAGCGGGCCACACTCCCGGAGGCGGTCGCGGAGATCTTCCGGCCGAACCTCGGGGTCTGGGCGTCGCTGGCGGTCGTATGGCTCGTGCTCCTGGCCGCGCACCTGAGGATCTCTGCGGGCGCGGCGACCGGCCTGACGGGCGCGGGGCCGCGGGCGGACATGGCCCTGGTTGCGCTTCCCAACGATGAAAAAATTTCCCTCCTGGACACCCGCCCTTAGGCGAGGGCTCCTCGCCGCCGCTGCCGCGGCCACTATTGTCGCCGCAGCGATCGTCGAGGAGGACCTGCGCGGGCAGCGCGCGCTGGAACGCTTCGAGAAGGAGTGCGCGGACGAGGGCAGGCCGCTGGACTATGCCTTCTACAAGCCTGCGCCCCTCCCGGATGCCGAGAACATGTTCCGCGCCCCGTTCCTGGCGCGGTTCTTCGGGGGCGCCCCGTCCGATCTGGCGGCATGGGAGGCCTACGAGCGGGGAAAGCCGCCCCTGGTCGAGATGGGAAAGGCCATGGGAAACTGGAGGCAGGGGACGCCGTCCGACCTCAACAAGGTCTACGGCGCCCTGGGAATGGCTCCCCCTGCGGGGCCGGGCGCGGACCCTAGAGCCGCCGCCGCCCTCATCCTTGAAAGGCTGGGCGCGATCCGGGCGGACCTCGACGCCGTGGACGCCGCCGCGCACGATCGCCCGCAGTCCCAGATCGCCTTCGCGAACTTCATGCTGCCCTCGTTCCGTGCGCTGCGCTTCTTCACCCGCGCGCTCACCCTCAGGGCCTGCGCGGAGATCGAGCTCGGGCGAGGCGACGACGCGTTCGGGGACGTGTACGCCACGCTGCGCCTCGCGGAGGGGGCCGAGAGGTTCCCGCACCACATCTCGCTGCTCATGTCCAACGTCATCGTCTCGCTGGCGCTCCAGCCGCTGTGGGAGGGCTGCGCGAGGGAGAGCTGGAGCGACGGCCAGCTGAAGGCGTTTGAGGGGCTCCTCTCGAGGCTCCATCCGCTGCGCGAGCTGCCCGCGGCCTACGCCGCGGGCCGCGCGGCCTACGCGGTCGGCTATGTCAAGGATGCGAGGCAGCCTTTCTGGATGCCGGACGGCTGGTGGAAGCTCAACGTCGTGCGCTTCTTCCAGCTGCATGCGGGAGGGGGGGATCCCCTGTGGACGGATCCCGAGCTCGAGCGGATCGATCTGGAGCGAATCGCGGCCTCGAATCGCGTCATCAGCGCGCACATGCGCTCCGCCTCCCCGTTCGACTGGCTTGTCCGGGACGAGTCGTGGGGCGCGCTGATCGCCGTCGTGGCGGCCTATGAGCACAACGAGCTCACGCTCGCGCGCACGGCGTGCGCCCTGGAGCGGTATCGCCTGCAGCATGGGCGCTATCCGGCCGAGCTCTCCTCCCTCGCTCCGTCGTCCCTCGAGGCGACGCCTCGGGACGTCGTCGACGGCGGGCCCCTGCGCTACGCCTGCGCGGACGGGAGGCACTTCAAACTGTCCTCGGCCGGCCTGGGCGAGGGTGACGAGCGGTCGTGGCCTAGGAGGTCGGCCCTTTCACCCTGGCTGACGCAGGATTGGGCGTGGGCGCAATAGGGGGAGGCGGGGCGCCGGAGCGGGGACCCGCGCGGATGTCGCGGCCGGGCGAAGGCGCTTCCCGCTCGCCTGATCGGGCCAAGTGGCTTGAGATGCCGCGGTGGCTCAGCGGCACAATGCATAATCCCGAAGCACCCTCGGCCGAACCCGGGCCCCTTTGCAACGGATGTCGCGGGCGGGGCGTGCGCGCCCAGGGGGAAAGGATCGCGTGCCGTCGAGACTGACCCCGCGGACCGCCTTCCTGCTGGGATCCGCCGGCTGTGTCGTCCTCTGGGCGTCGCATCTCTGGCTCGGGCGCCTGCCGTCGCAGCGCGAGACCTACGAGGCGAGGGTCACGGGCTCCTTTGTCGCGCGCGTGGACGAGGCCGGGGAGCTGGCCCCCCGCCTGCCGTACTGGGCCTCGGAGCCGGGGGGAGGCGAGGGCTCGGTGAGCCTCGGGCCCTTCCCGGCGCCCGATCGCCTGAGGTTCGCCGTCCGGGGCGATCCGGGCGCCGCGGCCGGCGCCGTCACCCTCGAGCTGGAGCTCACGAAGGACAGGATTCCGCTTGCGATCGCCCCTGCCGGGGCGGGGTGGGGGACGGTCGACTACGAGGTCCCGTTCGGCTGGCGCGGAAGGCTGGTCACGCTGAATGCGCGCGTCGGCCCAGGGGGAGCGGCCCCAGGGCTGGCGCTCTCGCAGCCCTTCGGGCGCGGCACGGGAGGGGAGCGCCGCTACGGCCTGATGGAGACGCTCCTGGCGTGGCTCGCCAACGGGCTCCTCTACGGCGCCGTCTTCGCCGCGATCGCGCGCGCCCTTGCGCGAAGGCAGGTGGTGCGTCCGTGCTGGGTTGCCCTGGCCGCCTGCGGCCTCATGGCGCTCGCGGGCTACGCCGTCTTCTGGGCCTATTTTGCCTCGCCTGCGATCGGGAGGGCGCTCTCGGTCGGGACCCTCCTGGCGGCGTGGCTTGCCGGCGTGCTGCCCGGCGGGCCGTTCGAGCGCCGCGACAGAGAATGGCTCCTGGCGGCGTGCGCCGCGGGACTGATCGGAAGCCTCTACCTGGGACTCCTGCACCTGTATCCCGCGCATTTGGATTTCTACGACCTCGCGGCGAACCGGTTCGTCGTCGGAAGCCCCGGGGACGGCCGCCTTCCGTTCGATTTCGCCGACCTGCTCTACCACGGGCAGCGGCCGAGGGAGCTGGGCGCGGGGTGGCTCACCAGCGACCGGCCGCCCCTGCAGGAGGGATGGCAGCTGATCGGGTGGCCCGCGACCGCGGCGATGGGCTTCGCCGACCAGACGGCGAGCGCCACGGCCTCGGTCTGGTTCCAGCTGTCCTGGGTGCTCGGCCTCTACGGCCTGCTGCGTTCGGCGGGAATTCCCGTGGCGCGGGCCTTGTCGTGGGCCGCGGCCGCGTCGCTCAACGGGTTCTTTCTCTTCCACACGCTGTTCACGTGGCCCAAGCTCTCCGCGGGCGCGTTCGTCTGCGGCGCCTTCGGCCTTTGGGTCCTCGGCGGCAGTCCTTCCGCCCTCCGGGGAAGGGTGATGGGAGGCCTGTTCGCCGCCCTCGCCTTCCTGTCCCACGGGGGCGCGGCCTTCTCTCTCATCCCGTTCATCCCCTGGATCGCGTGGCGCCTCTACAGGAGGGAGGTTGCGCCGTGGATCCTCGCGGCGCTCGTCTTCAGCCTCCTGGCCGCCCCGTGGCTGGCCTACCAGCGCTACTATGCGCCTCCGGGCAACCGGCTCCTGAAATGGCACCTTGCGGGCCAGACCGAGATCGATGCAAGGCCGCTCTCTCAGGCGGTCGCGGACGCCTACCGGGGCCTGTCGTGGGAACAGGTGCTCGACAGGAAGGCCCGCAATCTGGCGCTCCAGTTCAACGGGGACTGGGCGGGGGACTCCCCGGGCCCCCCCGGGTCGGTCGAAAACCGGAGGATGCACGAGTACTATCATGCCTTCTGGGCCCTCGGCGTGTGGAACCTCGCCGCTCCCCTGGTCGCGGTGTCGCTGCTCGGCGGCGCGTTCCGCAGGCGCCTTTCCGAGTCCGCCCGCTGGCAAGCGGCGCTCGGAGCGTGGATCGCTGCATCGATGGCGGCCTGGTGCGTGCTGATGTTCGACGGGACGGTCGTTCCCACCGGCTCGCTCGCGCTGATGATTTCGATGTTCGCGCTCTCCGCGTTCTGGTTCGAGCTCGTCGGGCGATGGTGCCTGCCGTGCATCGCCGCGCTTCAGGCCTGCGCGCTCGCCGCCACGTGGATCCCTGGCAACGCTGTCGTCAACGGGCCGCTCTCGGCGGGAGCCGTGGCGCTGGCGGCCGCCGCGACCGCGGCCGCGGCAGGACTCGTCCTTCGCTCCGCAGGGGACGCCCGAAGCAGCGGCGAGCCCTCGTAGGGGACCGCCGTCCAAGGGGTTGCGCGGCGGGGCCGCATCACGCGGGACCCGGGGTCCCGCCCATCCTGGCTTTGGGCGGCCGATCGGCGCGCGCCTCGGGCGAAGGCGCGCCTCGAGCCTAGGAGGAGCTCCGCCGGCGGCGGCGCAGGACGATTGCGCCAGCGATGGAGAGCCCCACGAAAATGGCGCCGTAGGTGGAGGGTTCGGGCGCGGGGGTGATCTCGTTGAGGTTGCTGGGGCCGTCGGTATACGTGTTCCAGCGGGAGGGACCAAATCCGGTGAACGCGATCTGGCTCACCTCGGTTCCCGGATTCGTGTTGCTGTAGAAATAGTCGACGGCGTAGGCCCAATTGTTGACGGTCAGGACCTGGCTTGCCCCAACGGTGACCCCGCTTACGTCGAGGATGGACGAGGAGGGATTGTCGAAGTCGACGACCGAGGAGGAGTTGACGGTGAGGCTCCCGAAGGTGTCGTTCGTGCCGTTGAGCTTCAGCGTCCCGCCGTTCAGGACGATATTGAGGGACGAGTCGCTGAAGTTGGCCCCGAGCGTCAGGGTCTCCCCGGCGCCGAGGGTGAGGGTGCCTGAGCCGGTGAGGGTGCCGCTCAGGGTGCCCGTGCTGCCTGCGAGGGTGAGGGCGCCGTTGGATCCGAACGAGAGCGCGCCGGCGCTGTTGAAGATGCCCGTGAGTGAGGCGCTTGTCCCATTGAGCGACAGGGTCCCTCCGGAGTTGACGGTGAATGCTCCACTTGCGGACAAGGAGTTGTTGGCATTGGAGAGCAGCGTCCCGCCGGAGTTGACGGTGATGGAGGAGGCGTTCGAGAGGGCGCTGGCGGTGTTTGCCTGGAGCGTGCCCACGTTTACCGTGGCGGTGCCGAGGAAGCCGCTGCTGGCGGCGCCCAGGGCGAGCGTGCCGGACCCGTCCTTGGTGAGGGCTGTGGTCGCTCCGCCCGTGATGGCCCCGTTCAGTGTCGTGTTTCCAGACCCGCCGATGTTAAGCGTGGTGCCGCTGCCGATGCCGACGGCTCCATTCGCCGTCAGGGTTCCGGAGTCAGACTGGATGCGGGAGTTGGCCGTGGTCGCTATCGAGCCGTTGAGGATGTTGTTGCCCGAGGTGTTCTCGATAGCGCCATCGTTGGTGGCTGAGCCATTTGTCGAGAGGGCGAAGTTGCTCGCAAGCGTGGATCCTCCCTGCACCTCGAAGTTGCCTGTGCCTGAGACGTTGACCGCGGCCGAGCCCGTGGCGTTCGTCGCGCCGGCCACGATCTCGCCGTTGCTCAGGTTCACGTTGCCCGTGAATCCGGTGCTTGCCCCGGTGAGGGTGAGCGAGCCGGTGTTGGTGTTGGCAAGCGTTCCGGTGCCCGTGAGGAGGCCGGAGTACGAGGTGGACCCGGTGCTGTTGAGGGTGAGTGTTCCTGTTCCGAGGGCGATCGTGCCGCCGGTGCCGCTGAGGCCGGCGATGGTCTCCGAGGAGCCGCCCAGATTGAACGAGCCGCTGTTGACGATGAGTGAGGTGGTCGTCGCGAGCTGATTCGAAGCGCTGTCGTTGACGATGCCGCCGCCGACGGTGAGGTTGCCGTCCAGCGTGGTCGCGCTCAGGTTGAGGGTGCCCGAGTTGACCGTGGTGGTTCCCGTGTAGGTGTTGGCCCCCGAGAACGTGGTCGTTCCCGTGCCACTGAGCGTCACTCCGCCCGCCCCCGTTGTGATGGCGCTGGCGATGGTGGCGTTTCCGGCCCCGGTGAGGGTGAGGGTGTTGCCCGACCCGCCGATCCCGCCGTTTATCGCGAGGGTGCCCGAGCCGAGGTCGATCGTCGCAGCCCCGCCGAGGGTCACGGCTCCCGAAAGGGTGGCGGTGTTTCCCGCCCCGGGCGTCGCGTAGAGCGCCCCTGTTCCGCCTGCCCCGGTTCCTGTCAGCGAGAGGGCGTTTCCGAGGGTCAGGCCTGCGTTGACCCGGAGGGTGCCCCCCGAGAGGACCGCGGTCGAGCCCGTGCCCAGGACGCTGTTGCTGCCCGAGACCTGGAGGGTGCCCGAATCGACGTTGATGGCGCCACTGTAACCGCTGTTGACGCCGCTCAGGGCTAGGGTGCCTGCGCTCAGCTTGGTGAGGCTGCCGGCGCCCGTCAGGACGGAGCTGAGTGTCAGGCTGCCCGCTCCGCTGACGTCGACGACGCTGTTGGCGGAGACGGCGATCGTTCCGCCGCTGACGGTCTGGTTGGAGGCCGACTGCTGGATGATGCTCGGCAGGGTGCCGTCCAGGGTCAGGGTGTTGCCGGATTCACCGATGACGAACGCCCCGGCGGTCGAGTCGAACTTGAGCGCGTTGATGGAATAGCTGTTGTTCATCGCCGGCGCGAGCCGCACCGTCCCGCCGAAGTCCAGCTTCTGGACGCTCCCGACCGTCGTGACCGGGGCGGTCCCCCCCACCCAGTTGCCCCCTGTGCTCCAGTTGTTGTTGGCGCCCCCGCCGTTCCAGGTGAGGAAGGTGACATTCGGCGTGAGGACGTAGGCATTGCCCTCGCCGTTGCCCGCATTGCTCAGGGCCCCCGCCTCGACGGCGCCCGAGCCGCTGCCCGTGAAATAAACCTCGCTGAGCAGACCCGCCGCGATTCCGGCGGTCGTCGCCCCCAGGATCGTGCTCCCGCTGGTCCAGCCGTTGATGGTCAGCAGCCCGGTTCCGGAGGTGATGTTGCCAAACACGAGCGTGTTTGTCGGGGTCCCGCTCCCGAAGTTGATCGTGCCGTTGTTGAACGAGAGGTTGCCGATCTTGTCGGAGTCGCCGTTCAGGTTGAGCGTGCTGTTGTTGAGCGAGACCGCGGACGCCGAGTTAATCGAGTTGTTGGCGCCGAGCTGGAGGGTTCCTCCGTTGACGGTGGTGGACCCCGTGTAGGTATTGACGCCGCCCAGGCTGAGCGTGCCCGCGCCCGTGAGGGTGAGGCCTCCCGCGCCGGTTCCACCGTTGCTGATGACCCCGTTGATCGCAGAGGTGCCGCTGGCGACGTTGACCGTGAGGGTCTGGCCGGTGTTGCTGTTGGAGAGGGCAACGTTTCCCGACTGGGTGGCGCCATTGAGGTTGAGCGTGTAGCTGCCTCCGGTCTCGGTCATCTGGCCGCCCGTGGTGATCGCCGAGAGCGTTGCATTGCCCTGGAGCGTGAGGGCGTTGGCTATGGTGTTTCCGCTGGTCGACCCGAGCGTGCCCGCGCTGAGGACGACGGTTCCGGTCCCGAGGGCGGTGTTGGTGTCCGCCTCGATGGTGCCGGCGGACAGGGTTGTGGTTCCCGTGTAGGTGTTGGCTCCGGAGAGGGTCAGCGTGCCATTGCCCGTCTTGGTGATGTTGGCTCCCGAGATCACGCTGGAGATGGTGAGGTCGCTGGCCAGCGTGCTGTCCTGGGCCACGCTGATGGTGGTGGTGCCCGAGACGAGCGCCAGGTCTCCGCCGAGGATCTGGGAGGTCTGGTGGGCGCTGTTGGTCGTGGAGGTGATGCCGTTGCTCAGGGTGATCGTCTGGCCGCTGGCGATGTTGACGATGCCTCCGTCCATGATGAACGAGCCGGCCGTGGTCGAGATGCCGTCATTGAAGGTGCCCCCCGCGTTCATGGTGATGGCGGAAGTGGGTGAGATCTGGTTGGCGTAGCTCTCCCCGACGGCGTGTCCCGCGCCCCAGATGTCGACGACGGCGCTGGTGGTGAGCGACCCGGTGCCGACCGTGAGGGACCCGTTGATGCCGTACCACCCTGCGGTCATCGGGCCCACGACAAGCTCCAGCGAGCCGCCGTTGACGACGGTGGCGCCCGTATAGAAGCTGTTGTAGCCCCAGAGGGTGAGCTGGCCGGTGCCGTTCTTCACCAGCCCTCCCGTGTCTCCGGAGACCCCGAGGCTCGAGTTGATGAACGTGTCGCCGGCGCCGTTCACGGTGAGCGTGTTGCTCCCCAGGCTGAAGGGGCTGCTGCCGTCGGAGGCGCCGATGTACAGGACGTTTCCCGCGGTCGCGTTGGAGATGGTGGCATTGGAGCCCAGTGAGACGGCGCTGTTCCAGGTGTTGTTGGCGCTGATGTTCTGGAGCGCGCCCGACCCCGTTCCGTTCCCGTTGAGGACAAGCGTGCCTGCGTTCGTCGTGGTGATGTTGCCCTCGATCTGGAGCACGGCGCCGTTTGCGATCGTCGTGTTCGAGGTGTTTGCCGCCGTGCCGAGGGCTCCCGCGTTCTGGATGTTGAGGGTGCCCGAGCTGACCGTGGTTGTGCCCGTGTACGTATTGGCTCCGGTGAGCGTGAGCGTGCCCGAGCCCGAGTAGGCGACGTTGCCCGAGGCCGTTCCCCCGTCTGCGATGACGTTGCTCATCACGACGGGCCCGCTGCCCGCGAGCGTGAGCGTGTTGCCCGTCGAGCCTGAGCCGAGGTTTATGTTGCCGTAGAAGACCATGGACCCGCCGTTGTTGGTCCAGGTCTGTGAGGCCCCCAGCGTGGTCGTGTTGTAGAACGTCAGGGCTCCCAGGTCGGAGTTCGTCATGCCGCCGGTGAGGGTCAGCGTGTTGGCGTTCTCCGTGTACGCGGTGTCGAAGATGTAGGCGTTTGCGCCTCCGGCGCTGGAGAATGAGAGCGAGTAGGCCGTCGTCGCGGGCAGGAGACTGATGGAGGTGTCCAGCCCGGAGGTCGCGTTAAATGTCGCCATGCTCGTGACTGTGGGAACCCCCGCGCTCCAGTTGGCGGGAGTGTTCCATAGGCTGGAGGATGTGCTCGTCCAGTTATCGGTCGTCTGCGCCCACGCCAAGTTTGTCAGGATCCCGGCGATCCCAAGTGCGACAACCTTGAGCGGGCGTCTGAGCTTCATCGTTTTGCTGGCGGGTTACTTATCTGAGAAAGGAGCTTGGGCGAAAAGGGGGGGAACTACGTAGCGGAACGGGAAGGTGGCCCGTGGCGGAGGCGACTGAGGCGAGGGGTTCGGAGTCCCCCTGTTGCAAGGTCGTCTCCGGCGGCCTCCCCTTGACGCAAACAAGTCGGAGTCCATGAGCGGCTCATGGCCGATGCCTTGTACAAGAACCCCCGTCCCAGGTAAATCTCGAACTGTACGTTATCTTCTATTTTCCAGCGGCTTAAGAAAGGACGGCGACTTCCTCGCTTTGAGGTGAAATTGGCCGTCCGCCTAGGGTTCTCGCCGGCAGCCCTTCGATGGACCGCCCGGGGGTGCATCAGGTTGCAATGGAGGGACCCTAAACGGACGGGCTCAACGGGATTCGAATCCCAATTCAGGGGACTTCCGATTATTTGCTTATTTCGTGGTAGATCCCGTTGGAGACGAAGGTGCGCATGCCGGACAGGCTCGCGAGCCATGTGCCCATCCACGGCGTCGAGAGCGAATCCAACATGGCCGCGATGCGCTCATGGGAGGGCGCCGAGATGACCACCTCATGCGAATAATTGGCGCGTCCTGCGATCACGCGAAAGACATTCACCTTGAGGTCCTTGAGGTCGTGGCTGTCCAGGAGCCCGCGGAGCTCTCCCAAGGCCTGGAGGTACGCCGGCTCGCCTGACACCTGAACGTGGGTGACAAAGATCCATTCGCCAGGGTAACCGCCCTCGAAGTGCACCGCCTGCAGCATCTCCGCGCCGCCGAGCTTGCGGATCGCGGCAAGGTGATCGGCGATATCATGGTGTCCCGGGACTTGCATCAGGGCCTCGCCATTCTTTGCAAGCGCGACGGCCGATTCGCCGATCCGGACGGCAAACAGCTTGCCCGTTTCCTCGCCTGCGACAATGCCCTGGTAAACATGGGTGAACTGGTCGGGTCCGCCGGCCGCCTTGAAGCTCTCGTTGCCCTTTGCGACCCACGTGGCGTAGCCCGACGGGTCGTCTGTCGTGACGGCTTGGACCGTCAGCGTCGGCAGTTGCGGGGTGGAGGCCTTGGATGCGGCATCATCGGCTGCGGTGAGGTAGCAGGCAGCAACGAGCGGCAACAGGGCCGCGGCATATTTCAGGATTGTTTTCATTTGCTTTCGGGTTCTTGCGACGAACCGCATCCGGGCGGGTTGAGGTGGATTCAGGTCCGGCTAGCGCGGGCCGGAGGATTTGTCGCAAGGCGATGCATAGAGCAAACCGCCTCTTAGCCAATGTTTATCATTCGAAATTCAAATGTCGGGCCTCACGGGTCCCCTTGCGCCCATGGTGTTCACGCACGGAGCGCCGGTCCTCCCTCGGGTCACGGCTGCCCGCCGCATCTGGAGGGGCGATAGGGAAGGGGTTCGCGGTCCAGCATGGGCGATCCCGGGCTCCATTCGCCCTGTTAATTCCATTGGGCCCGCTTTGCCGCTCACCGGTGCATAACGTTTTCCACCATCGTGGAAGTGGC
>CAYNLL010000044.1:0-3048 GCA_964398015.1 uncultured Opitutaceae bacterium
CGCGTCGTCGCCCTCGAGCTGGCGAAACAGGGCTACCTCAAGATGAACCCGGCCCCCTTCGTGAACGCGTCCGGCGAGGTCACGTACAGGGACGGCACGGTCGTCAGGGTGCCGGCCCATCCCGTCCGGGGCCGGCCCCTGGATATGAACGCAGCGGGCGACATCCCGCTGACGCGCGACATGCTCGAGGCGCCCGGCGGCCCCTATTCGCTGAAGGCCCCGGCTGCGCCTGGAACCCCGGCCGAGGGCACGCTCCCGGGGTTCGCCGCCCTGGAGGCGACCGACCCCGTCCACGGCCCCGTGCTCTCCGGGACGCCGGACCTCATCCTCTTCATCCAGGCGGGCTACGCGAACCCGGAGATCGACTTCGCGCCGTCGCTGGCGGCGGGATTCACCCACCCCACGACCAGCGGGGTCCAGGCCACGGCCAGTTCCGGCCCCCCCCTTTCTGCCTTTGTCAACCAGGCCCAGATGTTCGGACTGGTGGCGGGCAACACGATGGGGAACCTGGACAGCAGCCTTGCGCTTGAGGTCGCACAGCGGGCGGAGCAGGACCGCTACTTTGTCGCGCTCAGCGCCTACGACTTCGAGGCCTACAGGAGGAGCCGCAAGCTGGTCCTGCTCTGGCAGGCGAAGATGAGCGCCCCCTCCGACACGCTGGCGCAGTTCTCCGACGTCCTCCCGGCCCTCGTGGGCGCCGGCGGCCCCTTTTTCGGGCGGGAGACGACACGGCCGAGGACGTTCGCCCTTCCCGTGACGCCCGAGGGCCGCGTCGATGTCGGGCCGCTGGAGACGATGGATTTCTCCGATGCGCCGCCGCCTGCGCCGGCATCCAAGTAACTGTGCCGCGACTGAGCGAGGGAAGCATCGGCCGCTCCGTTAGGGGTGGGCATTTGCCGGGAGATCCATCGGCCAAACACGGAGGGTTCCCCGCGCTCTCGCCACCCGAGGAGGAACGGCAGAAATGGCCACGCGGAGTTTATATTTTAAGTAATTGGTGGGTTGAGGGTTAATGTATTTTTGCTGGAGGTGCCGGGATGCGGGGATTGCCGGGGCGCGGCCGGGGAAAAACTTCGCCCAATTTAGGTGGCAACGGGCTTTCCCAGGGTCCACCTTTACTGTTCCCCCACGCCCTTCATGAGCGCACGCAAACGAAAGCAACTCCCTGAAGCGTTGAACGCGGCCTTGGCGCGCTCGAAAGGTCCCGTTTCGGAATTCATCGCGCGCCATTACAGGCATTTCAACGCGGCCGCGCTCCTCGATGCCGCGAAGGGCTACGAGGCCCACCTGAAGGCGGGAGGGAGGATGCTCGTCACGCTGGCGGGGGCGATGTCCACGGCGGAGCTCGGGATATCGCTCGCGGAGATGATCCGAAGGGACAAGGTCCACGGCATCGTCTGCACGGGGGCCAACCTTGAGGAGGACCTGTTCAACCTCGTGGCCCACAAGTATTACGAGCGTGTCCCGAACTACCGTCACCTCACGGCGAAGGACGAGGCCGCGCTCCTGAAGCGCCACATGAACCGGGTGACCGACACCTGCATCCCGGAGATGGAGGCGATGCGCCGCATTGAGAAGGTCGTCCTCGCCGAGTGGGTGGCCGCCGACCGCGCGGGCGAGCGGCATTTCCCTCACGAATTCATGTACAAGGTCCTGCGGGGGGGAAAGTTGAACGCCTCCTTCCAGATCGACCCGAGGAATTCATGGCTCCTGGCCGCGTGCGAGAGGAACCTCCCGATCTTCGTTCCGGGCTGGGAGGACGCCACGCTGGGCAACATGTACGCGGCGCACGTGATCGAGGGCGACGTGAAGAACGTCCACACGGTGCGCACCGGCATCGAGTACATGACCGAACTTGCCGCGTGGTACGCGAAGGTCGCCCGGCCGCTCAGGACCGGCGAGGGCTCGATCGGGTTCTTCCAGGTCGGCGGCGGGATCGCAGGGGACTTCCCGATCTGCGTCGTCCCCATGCTTCACCAGGACCTGCGCCGCACGGGGATCCCGCTCTGGGGCTACTTCTGCCAGGTGAGCGACTCGACCACCAGCTACGGGAGCTACTCGGGGGCGGTGCCGAACGAGAAGATCACCTGGGGCAAGCTGGCGGCGTCGACGCCCAAGTTCATCGTCGAGTCCGACGCCACGATCGTCGTTCCGCTCATCTTCGCCTGGGTGCTCGGAGACTAGGCATGCCCAACCGCCTCGCGGGCGCGGCGTCGCCCTACCTCCTGCAGCACGCGGGCAACCCGGTCGACTGGTTCCCGTGGGGGCCGGAGGCGTTCGAGGCCGCACGGACCAGGGACCTCCCGATCTTCCTCTCGATCGGCTACTCCACCTGCCACTGGTGCCACGTGATGGCCCACGAGTCCTTCGAGAACGAGGCCGTCGCGGGCGTGCTCAACGAGAGCTTCGTGTCCATCAAGCTCGACAGGGAGGAGCGCCCGGACGTCGACCGCGTGTACATGGCCTACCTGCAGGCGCTCACGGGGCAGGGGGGCTGGCCGCTCAGCGCCTGGCTGACGCCCGACCTGAAGCCCTTCTATGCGGGGACCTATTTCCCACCCGAGGACCACCACGGGCGGGCCGGCTTCACGACGATCCTGCGGGCGATCGCCCGCGGGTGGAAGGAGGACAGGGCGAGCATGGTGGCCGAGGCCGAGAAGGTCGTCCGCGCCCTGAGGGAGCGCGCCGCCGAGGGCGCGGAGGCGCCCGCGGGCGCCGTCGCGACGTTCGCCGAGGCCGCCGGCACGGCGTTCGAGAAGGCCTACCGCTACTACGCCGAGAGCTTCGACCCCGTGCGCGGGGGTTTCGGCGGCGCCCCGAAGTTTCCGCGGCCCGCGAACCTCGCGTTCCTGCTCAGGTGCGCCGCGATCCAGGGTCTGGGAAGCGAGGCGGGGAAGGAGGCGGCGCGCGAATCCTCCGCTGCCTTTCCCCCATCGCGCTCTGCCAGCTTGGTCGTGAACCGCTCGTCGTACAGCTCCACGGGTACGGTCAGACGCCCCGCCAGCGCGCCCGCGAACGCGCGCGTCTCACGCGTCTGCGCGGACTCGC
>CAYNLL010000044.1:3058-12347 GCA_964398015.1 uncultured Opitutaceae bacterium
GGAATGGTCGCCGTGACGCTCGGCGGGATGGCCCGCGGAGGGATCCACGACCACATCGGCGGCGGGTTCCACCGCTACTCGGTGGACGCCGAGTGGTTCCTGCCGCACTTCGAGAAGATGCTCTACGACCAGGCCCAGATCGCGTGCTGCGCCCTCGAGGCGTGGCAGGCGACCGCGGACGAGCGTCCGGCATGGCTCGCGCGCGCCACGCTCGACTACGTGCTGCGCGACATGACCGACGCGGCCGGCGGGTTCCACTCGGCCGAGGATGCGGACTCGGCGACCGGCGACGGGCCGGGGCGGGCCGAGGGCGCCTACTATGTCTGGACGCTGGCCGAGATGGAGCGCGTCCTCGGGCCCGACGCCGCCTTTGCCGCCGACCACTACGGGGCCAAGGCGGAGGGCAACGTCCCGCGCGAGCGCGACCCCCACGGCGAGTTCAACGGCAAGAACGTCCTGGCGCAGGCGCGCCCCCTCACGGCGACCGCGAAGCTGCATGCGCTCGAGCCCCAGGCTGCGAACGACCTGCTCCACTCGTGCCACGGCCGCCTGCTTGCCGCAAGGGCCGCCAGGCCCCGGCCGCACCGGGACGACAAGGTCGTTGCGGGATGGAACGGGCTCATGATCTCGGCGCTGGCGCGCTCGGCGGCGACCCCCGCGCAGTGCCTGGACGATCGGCGGGCGGACTACCTCGCCGCCGCCCTGCGGGCTGCGGGGTTCGTGCTGGAGAAGCTCATGGACACACCCGGCGTCCCGCCCCGGCGCTCGTGGCGGGCGGGCTCGGGCACCGGCCCGGGATTCGCCGAGGACTGCGCCTTCCTCGTGCAGGCGTGGCTCGACCTCTACGACGCCACGTTCGACTGGAGTTGGATCGAGCGCGCGTCCGAGCTGCAGCGGGTCATGGACGAGCTGTTCTGGGACCCCGAAAAGGGGGGCTACTTCAACTCGGCTGCCGGGGCGGGGGACGTCGTCGTCCGCCTGAAGGAGGACTACGATGGCGCGGAGCCCGCCGCGAGCTCGACCGCGGCGTTGAACCTCTTCCGGCTCTCGTCGCTGACGGGCGACGAGGCGCTCAGGGAGCGCGGGCGCCGGACCATCGCCGCCTTTCGGGGGCGGTGGGAGGAGGCGCCCCACGCGGTGCCCCAGCTGCTCTGCGCGTTCGAGTCCGCCCTTGAGCCGCCGAGGCACGTGGTGGTGACCGGCGACCCGGGTTCCGCGGGGTTCGCGGCGCTGGTGTCCGTCGTTCGCGAGCGCCTGGGTCCGCGCAGGACGCTGATCGCGCCCGACGGTTCCCCAGGCGCCCGCGAGTGGTTCGCCGCGCGCCTGGCCTGGATCTCCGGGATGGCACCGGCGGGAGGGATGCCCACCGCGTACGTGTGCGAGGAGTTCGTGTGCCGCGCGCCCGCGCGCTCCCCGGGGGAGCTGCGCGGGGCCCTGGGACAGGCCGGCGGGACGGCCTAGGGGCGCCCCTACCAGGCCGTCAGCTGGGGCACGGTCACGATCTTCATGAAGTCGCCGAGGCGACGCACGACGTGCGCGAACGTGTCGTAGTTAACCGGCTTCTGGATGTAGGCGCTGCAGCCGAACCGGTGGCAGCGCTCGATCTCGCGCGGGTCGTCGGTCGTGGACAGCATGATCACCGGAAGGAGCCTCAGGCCCGGGTCCGCCTTGACCCGGCGCAGGACCTCGACTCCATCCACCTTCGGCATCCGTATGTCGAGCAGCAGGAGGAAGGGGTCCCGGTGCGGCGCCGCGCCGCTCTGCTTGGCCATGCTGAAAAGGAAATCCAGCACCGCCTGCCCGTCGCAGAACTCGATGAACTGGTTGGGCAGCCCGACCTCGGCAAAGCTCTGCCGGATCAGGATGGTGTGTCCCTCGTCATCGTCGACGATCAGGATTGTGGGTGGTCGAGGCATGGTGGCGTGCGCGGCTGGCTGGCGCACACGCTATAGAACGTGGTGGCCCCCGCAAATAATCAATCGCGGGCCGCCAACACCCCGCGGGAGCCGCTGCCCCGGCGCCTAGCCGACGTGGGCCCGCAGGCTCTGCCTGAGGTGCTGCCGCGCGCGGTAGAGCCGGGCCTCCACGGCCTTGGGCGTGCAGCCAAGCACCGCGGCGATCTCCAGCACCGGCTGCTCCTCGTATTCGAAGAGCACGAGGGCCGTGCGCAGGTCGAGCGGGAGCGCGGCGACTGCGGCCTGCACCGCCGCGATCCGCTCCAGGCGCAGGGCGCGCAGCGAGGCGGGCTCGCCGGCCCGCGTGCCGTCGGCGTCGTCGCCGCCCGCCTCGGTCCAGGCGTCGAGCGAGACCGCCGGGCGCCGCCGCCACCAACGGAGGCGGTTCCGCGCCTGGTTGGCCGCGATGGAGAAACACCAGGTCGAGAACCTCGCGCCGGGGCGGTAGGTCGAGCGCCGCGTGTAGACACGTACAAACACCTCCTGCGCCAGGTCCTCGGCCTCGGCCGCGTTGCCGACGATGCGGAAGATGAAGCGCCTCACGGGCACCTCCCAGCGCAGCATCAGCGGGGCGAGCGCCGCATCCTCCCCCCCCTTCAGGCGGCCCATCAGCTCCTCGTCGCTCGGGCCGGCAACGGCCTCGGGTTCCATGGGTTCAGCGGGAGGGGTTGAGGCGCAGATCCGGCGCGGCCATATGGTCGAAATGGGCGATCCTCGGCAGGACCAGGGCCAGGTAGCGCCGGCCGTCCTCCGGGGACATCAGCGCGGCCACCCGGCGCACGTGGGCCGTGAGGGCGCCCTCGCAGACGGCGCGCATTTCCCGGACCCGGCTGTCCGCCGCCGCGACGGCCGCCGCATCGCCGTGCGCCGCCGCCAGCGCGTCGCGGACGCGCGTCGCCTCCTGGATCATCCGGCAGTGCTCCCCGCACGTGCCCGCGTAGGCCTCGTGCATCCTGCGGACGGCGGCGAGCTGCTCGCCGGTGAGGTGGAAGTCGGTGCGCAGCCATTCCATGGTGTCGCCCCGCGTGGCCGCGGCGTGCAGCGCGGGATCACAGCAGAGGCGGTAGCCCGCGAATCCGGTGGCGGCGGCCAAGAGGGCGATGAGCGCGGCCGACGCGAGCAGGAACCTCATGGCCTGAGCGCGGCCTGGACGCGCGGGTCCAGGTCCACGAGGTAGGTCACCACGATGGCGTCGCGGTCGGCGCGCACCCGCGAGCGCGCCAGGGCGCTTCCGGTGTAGGCGGAGGCGGCCAGCGCGAGGAGCGACGCCAGCGCCAGCGCGGCGGCATGCGCGCGCAGGTAGGCGGGCCAGGTGTCGCCCGGACGCCTGCCGATGCGCTGCCACACGCCCTGGCGGAAGCCTGGCGCGGCGGGCGGGGTCACCCGCCAGTCCCGCAGGGCGTCGGAGAGGGGGTCGTGGTTGGGATTCATGGTGCTGATGCAGGAGTATACACCACGGGCGCGAAAATCCCTCACAAAACGGCGCGCCGAGAAATCCCGAGTGATTCCCGGCCGGGCGGTGTACGACAGGAGGACCACCGCGCACCCGTGCGGCCCCCGAACCTATGACCCTCGCTCCCATGAAGACCGCAAAGCTCCTCCTCGCCGCCGCGCTGCTCGCCGGCGCAGCCTCCCTCACCTTCTCGAGCCCGCCCCTGCCGTACTGGGCGCAGCCGGCCAGGGCCCCGCAGGCCAAGGTGGCCATGCCCTGCAAGGGATGCCCCGCGGCGCCGACCGGCGCCTGCGCAAACTGCGCCCGCGCGGCGATGGCCAAGCCCTGATGCCGAGGACGCGCATCCGTTCGCGGGCGCTCGCCCCTCTACTGGCCGCGCTTGCGCTCGCGGGCTGCGCGGGCGCGCCGGCGCCGGGGGAGAGGGACGCCCGCCGCGCCGTGCGAGCGGCGGGCGCCGCGCTCCTTGCTAGGGAGGGAAGGCCTCCGCTGCCGGCCCTTCGCCCCGACTCGCCGCAGGGGGATTTCGTGCGCTTCGCCGTCCTCAACCACCCGGCGGTCGCCGCCGCCTACTATGACTGGCGCGCGAGCGTGGAGGACATCGTTCCCGCCCGCTCGGCGCCGGACCCGCAGCTCGTCTTCCAGGCCGACATCGGCGAGGCGCTGACGAGCCTGATGCCGGGGGTGGTGTTCAGCTTCACAGGCTCGGGTAAGCTTGCCGCCACGGGCCGCGAGGCCACCGCCGCGGCCGAGGTCGCCCGGCGCGGCTACCTCTCCGCCGTGCTCGCCGCCGCCGCGGAGACCCGCAGGGCCTGGACCGAGCTTGCCTACGTGGACGAGGAGACCCGGCTCAAGGAGCTATCGGCACGCGCCCTCGAGCGCTCCCTCTCCCTGGCCGGCACGGACTACGCGACGGCCCGCGCCATGGGCTCGCTCGGCGACACGATCCGCATCGGAAACGACCTTGCGAGGGTCCGCAGCGAGCTCGGGGCGCTTGCCGACCGCAGGTCCGCGGCCCGCTCCCGCTTCAAGTCCGCGCTGGGCCTTTCGCCCGCCGACCCCGACCCCGCCTGGCCGGTCGCGGAGCTTGCCGCGACCCCCCTTCCCGGCGCGGACGAGCTCTGGCGGCGCGCGTCCTCGGCGAGCCCCGAGCTGGGGCGGATGCGGGCGATGGTGGAGATGGCGGTCGAGGGGGCAGAGGCGGCGCGCACGGCGGGGAGGCCCGATTTCTCGGTGGGGGCGATGGCGGACCTCAGGGCCGATCCGCACTTCGCGCGCCCGCTGGCCACGCTCGACCTGCCGGTCTGGCGCGACAAGATCGCGGCGCTTCTCGCCGCGGCGCAGGCGCGGCGCGAGGCGAGCAGGGCGCGCCTCTCGGGGGAGGAGCTTACCCTCGCGGCGGAGCTTGCGCAGATGCTCTACATGGTCCGCGAGGCGGACCGCACGGTGGCCTACGTCGACCATGACGCCCTTCCGGGACTTGAGCGCGCGGTGGCGACGGCCGAGGCCGCCTACCAGTCAGGCACGGCGGGCCCCGGTGCCATCCCCGACGTGCAGCTGCAGGCGCTCGCCCTGCGCATGGAGCGCGCCGGGGCACTCCTGGACCGCGAGTCGGCGGCAACGGAGCTGATGCTGCTGACCGCCGACGCCGGCCCGGGAGGCCCGCCCGGCGCCGAAGCGGCGCCCCCGTCGTGAACCCTTTTGCCCCATGAACGCATTCCTTCGCACGCTCGCCCTCGTTCTCCTCGCGCTTGCCGCGGCCGCGGGCGCGGCCGCCGACGAGCAGCTCTACACGTGCGGCATGCACCCGCAGATCATCAAGAAGGAGCCGGGCTACTGCCCGATCTGCGGCATGGCCCTCGTCCCCGTCCGCAGCAACGCCGCGGGCGCGCCCCGGATCAAGCTCTACAGGTCCTCCATGAATCCGGGCGAGGTCAGCGACAAGCCGGGCAAGGACTCGATGGGCATGGACTTGGTTGCGGTCTACGACGTGGACGGGGGTTCCGCCCGGGACATCCACATCGACGCCGCCACCGTTCAGCGAATGAACCTGAGGACAGCGTTAGTTACGCGCGGCCCCGTTCTCCGCGAGCTGCGCACCGTCGGCTCGATCGCCTACGACGAGGCCGGCCTGCGCGACATCACGACAAAATACGACGGCTGGATCGAGAAGCTCGACGTGAACACCACGTGGACGGCCGTGAAGGCCGGCGACCCCCTCTTCGAGATCTACTCGCCCGACCTCTACAACGCCGAGCTCAACTACCTTGTAGCGCTCCGCTCCGAGGGAGGGGCCGGCGGGCCCCTGACGCGCGCCTCGCAGGCCCGCCTCGGGCTCTTCGACCTGTCGGCGGACGACATCGCCGGGCTGGCCCGCTCGGGCGTGGCGCCGCGCACCCACGTCCTTCGCGCCCCGGCCGGAGGGACGGTCATCGAGAAGGCGGCGGTCGAGGGGCAGATGGTGAAGGCCGGCGAGCGCGTCTACCGGCTGGCCGACCTCTCGTCGGTCTGGGTGCTCGCGCAGGTCTACGAGCAGGACCTGCCCTTCGTGCGGGCCGGCCAGGCCGCGACCGTGCGCGTGACCTACGGCCCCGAGCGCATGGTCGAGGGCCGCGTCGAGGCCGTCCTTCCCCAGGTCGAGGAGCAGACCCGCACCGCCACCGCGCGCATCGTGCTGCAGAACCCCGACGCGGCCCTGCGCCCCGGCATGTTCGTCGACGTGCGCTTCGTCGCCGAGCTGTCCCCGTCGGCTGTGCTCGTCCCGGACCTCGCCGTCCTGCGCAGCGGCGAGCGCAACACGGTCTTCATCGCGCGCGACGGCGGCACGTTCGAGCCCCGCGAGATCAGGCTCGGGGTCCGCTCCCAGGGCAACCTCTACGAGGTGCTTGCCGGCCTCGTCGCGGGCGAGCGCGTGGTCGTTTCCGGCCAGTTCATGCTCGATTCCGAGAGCCAGCTGCGCGACGCGATCCAGAAGATGCTCGCGGCGCCGGATGCGGCCGCGGCGCCCCCCGCCGCGGAAGGGCCGGGCGGCCCCAGCGTGATCGGCATGGAGGATCCGTCGGCGCTGCCTGAGACGGCGAAGGCCCGGCTCGGGGAGCTTGCGGGGGCGACCATCGAGGCGGCGGAGGCCCTGGCCGCGGACGACCTGGCGCGCTATGGCAGGTCCCTCCCGGCGGTGCGGCTTTCGCTGGCCGGATTCCTGGCGAGCGACGAGCGCGCGGCCCACGGCCCCCTTGCCGTGTTCGCGGGAGGGCCGCCCGACAGGGGCGACCTGAAGGCGGCGCGGCGGGACTTCGCCTACCTCGGCACTGCCGTGGCCGACCTCGTCCGTGAGAACCACCTGCAGCGGGCCGCCGGATGGCACATCTTCCAGTGCCCGATGGCCCCGGGGATCGGCACGGGCCGCTGGCTGCAGCGCGCCGGCGCGCTCAAGAACCCCTACTACGGCTCGACCATGCCCGACTGCGGCGAGGAGGTCGACGCCCCGGGCGCGCCGCCGTCGGCCGGCCCGCCGTAGGCCGCGCGCCCAGGCCCCGACCCATGCTCGCCCGACTCATCGCCTTCTCACTGAGGAACAAGTTCGTCGTCGTCGCCGTGACGGCGGCGCTGGTCGCGGCGGGGATCTACGCGCTCGGGAGGATCCCCCTCGACGCCATCCCCGACCTGTCCGACACCCAGGTCATCGTCTACACGGAATGGCCGGGCCAGGCCCCCCAGATCGTCCAGGACCAGGTGACCTACCCGATCACGACGAAGATGCTCTCGGTCCCGTCCGCGAAGGTCGTTCGCGGGTACTCGTTCTACGGCTTCTCCTTCGTCTACGTCATCTTTGAGGACGGCACCGACCCCTACTGGGCGCGCAGCCGCGTCCTGGAATACCTGAGCGGACTCGCGGCCTCGATGCCCAAGGACGTCACGCCCCGGCTGGGGCCTGACGCAACGGGCGTCGGCTGGGCCTTCATGTATGCGCTCAATTCGAAGAGCCACGACTTGGCCGAGCTGCGCTCGATGCAGGACTGGTTCCTGCGCTACCAGCTCTCCGGCATTGAGGGCGTGGCGGAGGTGGCCTCGGTCGGCGGGTTTGTGAAGCAGTACCAGATCACGGTCGATCCGCACCGCCTGCACGCCTACAACCTCTCCATCAGCGACATCGCGGCCGCCGTGCAGCGCAGCAACGGGGAAGTCGGAGGCCGCTCCATGGAAATGGGGGAGAAGGAGTTCATCCTGCGCGTCCTGGGCTACGCCAGGGGCGTCGAGGACTTCCGCAGGATCGCAGTCGGGCGCGGCCCCCGGGGGACACCCATCCTCCTGGGCGAGGTGGCCAACGTACAGGTCGGCCCGGACATGCGCCGCGGCATCGCCGAGCTCAACGGCGAGGGGGAGACCGTGGGCGGGATCGTCATCGTGCGCTACGGCGTGGACACGCGCCAGGTCATCCAGGCCGTCAAGGCGCGCCTGGACCAGGCGATGAAGAGCCTCCCGCCGGGGGTGGGGTACACGGTCGTCTACGACCGCACCGCGCTGATCGACAGGGCCGTCGAGACTCTCCAGGGCAAGCTCATCGAGGAGAGCATCGTGGTGGCGCTCACCTGCCTCATCTTCCTGCTGCACTTCCGGAGCGCGCTGGTCGCCATCATCATCCTGCCGGTCGCCGTGCTCGCTTCGTTCATCGTCATGAACGCGCAGGGGCTCAGCGCGAACATCATGTCGCTCGGCGGCATCGCCATCGCCATAGGCGCGATGGTGGACGCCGTCATCATCATGATCGAGAACGCCCACAAGCACCTGGAGCGCGACCACGGCACTAAGCCGCACTGGGACATCATCCGCGACGCCTCCATCGAGGTGGGCCCCACGCTGTTCTACTCCCTGCTGGTGATCACGGTGTCGTTCCTGCCCGTGTTCACGCTCCAGGCCCAGGAGGGCCGCATGTTCAAGCCCCTCGCGTTCACGAAGACCTATTCGATGGCGGCGGCGGCGCTGCTCTCAGTTACGCTCGCGCCCGTTCTCATGGGCTTCTTCATCCGCGGCAGGATACCCGCCGAGGAGAAGAACCCCGTCAACCGCCTCCTCGTCTGGGCCTACCACCCCCTCATCGACCTGGTCATCCGCTTCCGCTGGGCCGTGATCATCGGCGCCGCGGCGGTCGTCGCCTGGGTGTTCTTCCCCTGGAATGCGCTCGTCGTCTCACGGCTGCCCGAGGGAGGGATGAGGAGCGCCGCCGCCAGGCTCGGGAAAGCCTTCCCCTACCAGAGCCTCGGCTCGGAGTTCATGCCGCCGCTTTACGAGGGCGACCTGCTCTACATGCCGACGACCTTCCCGGGAATCTCCCCCACCAAGGCGCGCGAGCTCCTCCAGCAGACCGACCGGGTCATCCGGTCGTTTCCCGAGGTGCAGCAGGTCTTCGGCAAGATGGGCCGGGCGGAGACCGCGACGGACCCGGCGCCGATGGACATGATCGAGACCACCATCATGCTCAGGCCCGAGGGGGAGTGGCCCGCCGTCGAGGTCAGGGACGCGCAGGGCCGGCCGACCGGCCGCCGCCGCCGCACCCTTGACGAGCTGGTCTCGGCGATGAACCTGGCCGTGCAGCTTCCCGGCCTCACCAACGCCTGGACGATGCCGATAAAGACCCGCATCGACATGCTGGCCACCGGAATCAAGACGCCCGTCGGCATCAAGGTGGCCGGACCCAACCTCGCGGAGCTCGAGCGCATCGCCGGCCAGATCGAGGCGCTCATCCGCCGGGTGCCCGGCACGGGCAGCGTGTTCGCCGAGCGCGTGATGGGCGGCAACTATGTCGAGTGCGACATCGATCGCGACGCGATCGCCCGCTACGGCCTGACGATCGGCGACGTGCAGGACGTGCTCCAGGTGGCGCTGG
>CAYNLL010000045.1:0-12306 GCA_964398015.1 uncultured Opitutaceae bacterium
GGCTTGGCCGCCGCCATCTACGGTCTTGTCAACGCGGCGAGAATCCGAATCACCCGCTACACGGTGGCTCTCCACAACCTGCCCGGCGAGCTGAAGGGAAAAATTGGGGTCTTGGTAAGCGACATCCACCTCGGCAACGTCCGAAGCGTGGGATTTTCTCGCAAAGTTGCGGCCCGGGTAAAGGCCCTCAATCCCGATGTCCTCTTTATCTGCGGGGATATGTTCGATGGAGCGCTGGTCGATCTTGAGACCTGCGCGGCGCCGTGGGCCGCGATCGGGGCCCCCATGGGATCATACTTCGTCACGGGAAACCACGATGAATTCACAGACAGCGCGAAGATCATGGAGGCTCTCAGGGGCGTGGGGATCCGCGTATTGGACAATGAGAAGGTCGCGATTCACGGCCTTCAGGTCGTGGGAGTGCACGATGGCGTGGCCCAGGATGATCGGGAATTCCGTGCGATCCTTGCCCGAGCACACATTGAAAGAGCCCGCCCCAGCATCCTCCTCAGCCACCAGCCCTCCCAACTTTCGATACCCAATGAGTTCGGAGTCTCGCTGCAGCTCTCAGGGCATACGCACAACGGCCAGTTCTGGCCATGGTCGCTCCTTGTCGCCCGGGTTTTCGGGCCGTATGCCTACGGCCTGAATCGCTTTGGAGAGCTTCAGGTGATCACCAGCTGCGGCGTCGGGACGTGGGGTCCTCCGATGCGGGTCGCAACCCGATCGGAGATCGTAGTGATCAAATTCGATGCCGCGTAACGGGCGCGTCGCCACGAAGGGCCTGCCTTGAATGCGGCATGGGCCTGTGCAGCGGCGGGAAGGCCCCGCAGGGCGGAATGCCCGAGGCGTTCTGGAGGGAAGCCTTTCCAAGCAAGATTGGGGTTGACCAAATCATAACCCCATGGTTATGGTTTGGGCATGCAAGCAATGGCAGGAGATCTCTTCAAGGCACTTGCCGACCCCACCCGCCGGGCAATCTTTGAGCGGATTGCCCGCGACGGTGAGCAGACCGTGCACAGCCTGACGGCCCGCGCCGGCGTCTCGCAGCCCGCTGTGTCCAAACACCTGGCTGTGCTCAAGATCGCGCGATTGGTGCGCGATCGGCGCGAGGGACGCGAAACGCATTACAGCGCACAGCCCCGGGCGCTGGCCCCTCTCGTCGATTGGATGAGCCATTACGGCGTCTTTTGGCGCGAAAGGTTCGATCGCCTGGAAACCCTGCTAAACAAGATTGAAAAATGAACGCATCAAACTCCCCGACACGATCCCTGGTCATCGAGAAGGAAATGCCACATCCCCCGGAGAAGATCTGGCGGGCCCTAACCCAAGCCTCGTTAATCGGCCAATGGCTGATGTCCAATGACTTTCAGCCCGTCGTAGGGCATAAGTTCACCTTTCGCGCCACGCCCGCGCCGAATTGGAATGGGATCGTGGAATGCGAGGTCCTGCTCGTTGAACCGAATTCACGGCTCTCCTACAGCTGGGGTTCCATGGGTCTGGGCACCGTCGTCGCCTGGACGTTGACGCCCACCCGCGGCGGGACACATGTCCGCATGGAGCAATCCGGATTCCGGTCGGAGCAGGATGCCAATTACAAGGGCGCGAGCTACGGCTGGCAGAAGTTCATAGGCGGCCTGGATCGCGTCGTTGGCGGCTTGGCCTGACTGCGCGCGCTCGGATTCCTTCAGGATTCACCTCATTTCCAGGATTCCACTTCACGGCCTCGCCTTTCGTCGGCCGTCGGACGTCTAACCGCAGGCTGCCGCGAATCGGCCACTTGCCGGCAACCGTCCTCTTGGGGGTCGCACGGATTCGGGTGCTTTCTTCGCCATCACCGGCTTTGCGATGCGCCTCGCTGCACGTCGCCTGTCCGGAGGTGGGTCCGTTCTCCCGGGATGGTCCGGGCCGTTCATCGTGAGGACACCATGGTGGGCCATACGATGGGCCCAATCGCTTGGCGGAGCCTGCAAGACGGATTGTATTGAACAGTGCGGCAGCCGCGCAAGTTTTGAGAACGGATGGAAGCTATCCCGAGGCCCGGGGGTTTGCTGGGGGCAAGGCCGCGCATGGATGGGAAGGCGCCGGCAGCCGGAGCCGTGCTGGCGATCCTTGTCATCGCGGCCTATGGCCGGACGTTCTCCGTTCCGCTGCTTTTCGACGACAATCCGTCAATCGAGAACAACCTGAGCATCCGGCACCTGGAAACCGCGCTCAGGCCCCCAACGGGCACGACGGTCAGCGGAAGGCCGTTCCTGAATCTCTCGTTCGCGATCAACTATGCGGTGAGCGGAGACGCCGTGTGGAGCTATCATGCCCTGAATGTCGCGATCCATGTCTTCGCCGCCCTCGCGCTGCTGGGAATCGTGCGCCGCACGCTGGGTTCGCGACCTCCAGCTTCGGCCCTGGCGATCGCCTTCTCCATCGCGCTTCTTTGGGCCGTCCACCCGCTACAGACCGAGGCGGTGACTTATATTGCCCAGCGAGCCGAGTCCCTCATGGGGCTGCTCTATCTGCTGACCTTGTATTGCTTCATTCGGGGAGCAGATCCGTTTGCCCAATCTCGGGGCCTTTGGTTCGCCCTTTGCTTCGTCTCCTGTCTCCTAGGAATGGCGACCAAGGAGGTGATGGCCTCTGCGCCCCTGATCGTTTGGGTCTATGACCGCATTTTTGTCGCCGGCGGTTACCGGGAGGCCCTTCGACGTCGCTGGCCGGTGTATTCTGCCCTGGCCGCCACGTGGCCCGTATTGTTGCTCCTGGTCCTTTCCAACTACGGCCGACCTGGAATGCCGGGATCCGGCCACGGTGCGGCGTGGTGGCGCTACTCGCTGACTCAGTTGCCGGCGATCTCCGACTACATCCGGCTCTGTCTTTGGCCCCGTTCGTTGGTCTTCGACTATGGCACGGCTCTCGCGGCCCCTTCCCTGGCACTCCTTCCCTGCGCGATATTCGTGTTGGGCTTGGCCTCTGCCACATTGTGGGCGCTGGAAAAACAACCGGTTGCCGGATTCCTTGGGGCCGCCTTCTTTGCCATACTTGCGCCAAGTTCGAGTATCGTGCCGATTGCCGGCGAGACCATGGCTGATTACCGCATGTATCTGCCGTCGATTTCCGTTCTGGCGATCTACCGACTGCCCTGGCGTGTCGCGATCTGCTTATGTCTGCTCTGCGCGGCAGCGCTCCTCGGGGCCACTTGGGAGCGAAACGAGGTCTATCGCAGCGATGAAGGCATCTGGAGGGACTCCGCGGCCAAGCGTGAGGGGAACGAGCCGGCGCATAACAACCTCGGCATCGCGTACCTCAAGGACGCGGGCCGGCTGGACGACGCCATAGCAGAGTTTGAGGAGTCGTTGCGATTGAACCCGGAGTACGTCGAGGCCCGAAACAACCTGGGCTATGCGTTGGAGAGCTCTCCGGGGCGGCTGGGTGAGGCCGAAACCCAATTTGAGGAGGCGATTCGCCAGAAGCCGGATTACGCGGACGCCCATTACAACCTGGGCAATGCCCTCGGCTCCTTGGGCCGGACCTCGGGGGCGATCGGCCAGTATCGGGAGGCCCTGCGCCTGAAGCCGGACTTCCTTGCCGCGCATTGCAACTTGGGACTGTCCCTTAGCTCCCTGGGTTTCGCACGGGACGCAATCGCCGAGTACAGGGAGGCCCTGCGCCTCAAGCCGGACGACGCGAACATCCTTTATGACCTGGCCTATGAGCTTCTGAAGGTCCCTGGCCGGGCCGACGAAGCGATCGCGCTCTTGCGCGAGGTCGTGAGACCGCAGCCTGAAACGTCGCGGCTCGTCAGGCCCTGGCACGAGCTGGCGTGTTCCTGAAGTGAGCGCCCGACGACAACCCCTTGGTCGGGCGCCTTGCGGGGGCGCGATTTTGGGCGGCGAGCCGGAACACCTCCATGGGATTCCGGGCGGTCATGCGCCCCAGCCTCAGGCGCCTTGGTCTCCGCCTAGGTGAGGAACTTGGCGAGCGGACTCCAATAGTGCCCGGTCCAGCCTGAGAGGAGCCCGTCGTACTTCCCTTCTGGAAACCCCGTGTGATCGAATACAATGACGGTGCCGGAGCCCTGCGGCCTGAGTTCAAACCTCGCGATCGAGTAGATGCCCGGCCCCCAGCTCGCTGGCCGCCACGCCTGCACGAGCCGCTGGTCGGGGACCAGCTCGATGTTTCGCCCGCCGACCTGCCCGCCGAACAGCGTGAAGGCGCCGCCCTCACTTGAGTCGATCTCCGCCGGCATCCCGGTAAGGGCGGCAAACTGCTTCGAATCCAGCAGCGCCGCATAGATCCTCTGGGGGTTCGCCGAGAAGGGCACCTCCTGATGGATGGACGTGCGCGCCTGGTTTTCCTTCCTGGCCGGCGGCTCGACCATTGCCTCTGGAGCGTCACCCAGGGCCCTGGCCCCCGCAGACAGGCCGCCAAAGGCGATCAGGAGCCCAGCAATCGCCTGCCGTCGAGTCACGGCGCCGGCCAGATTTTCCGCATTATTCTCTGCTTTCATACATGTTCCTCCGTTTCCGAGCTGTGGCGCCAAGTGAAACACGGCGCCGGACAAGGATACAGACAAACTTTCGAACGCGGGGCTTCCCGCCGGGCAATGCGCCCGGCACGCCGGACCGACCGCTCGCCCCCGTTTGTCTTGTGGGCCGTTCTGCCTATGGTGGGGCATGATGATCGCGCCTCGACCGAGTTCCGCCCCGGACCCCTGACCATGGACATCGCCGACGAACTGCGGAAGCTCGCCGAGCTGCGGCGCGACGGCAGCCTGTCCGACCAGGAATTTGCCGACGCCAAGCAGAGGCTGCTCGCGCAGGGATCCGCGCCGGGCGCGGAGGCCGCTCCCGAAGTGCCGGACGGGGCCGCCGGCGCCGAGACCAGGACCTTTTGGTCGAGCCGGTGGTCCGCCGGCAACCATTTCTTCAGGGACTCCATTAGCATCGCCCCGGACGGAATCCTGTTCCGAAAGAGGCGGATGTTCGGGTCGAAGGAGGAGCACATCAACTACCGAGCGGTCGCGTCGATCCGGGTAAACAACGGGCTGCTGCTGTCGACCCTCTCGATCGAGACGTCGGGCGGAAGCCAGCCCATCTTCATCAACGGCCTCTGGAAGTCCGACGCCAGGAAGGTCCAGGATGCCATAAGGGAGCGCCAAGGCGGGGCGTGACAAGGGTCCGCGCCTGGCCGCCGGGCAACAACGGTGGCGGAAGCCACTCGGCCCGACAGTGATAGCCGCCTGGACCGCCCCCAGGCGCGGCCCGACACACCCGCCAGGGGGTGCCCTTGCTTGTGGCCGATACCTGGATTAGGTTGCGCCATGGACGGTCGAAGGGACACCCGGCGTAGCCCAAGGACACTCCAGATTGTCCTGGCTCTCTTCGCCGCCGCGGCAACTGCCGCGGCGCAGGATTCGACGCCCAAGGCCCCGGACGCCGCAGCCGACACCTCGAGCATCATCCTCGCGGCCAAGCCCGCAGAGAAGGCGCAGGCCCCTGTCTCGGGAGCCGTGGCAAGGCCGATTTCGCCGACCATCTCCGCGGCCATCTCCTCCGGGATGCCGGCCTACAGCGGTGAGCTTTTCCCCCCCGACGCGCCCGTCCCTGAGGTCGATCTCCGCGAGCTCGAGAAGCCGAAGAACCAGATCCCGCGGCTCCCGGTGCAGATGATGCAGAGGTACACGGTGCACGAGGCCCGGCCCGCGGAATTCCGGACCGCGGACCTCTACACGACCGTCGCCCTGACGGACCTGTCGTTCAAGGAGCACCCGGGCTACCGCGTGGGAAACTTCTTCAACCTGAACGCCAAGGCGGCCTACAACGCGTTCATGGAGGAGCTGCGCTCGGCCAACAGGCAGGGCCTCGTGGACACCACCTTTGCCATGGCGGTCGGGGGCGACGCCGAGGAGGCCCGCCTCATGCAGCAGGCGATCATCGACGAGGACTTCCTGGCCGGGGGCAAGGACGGCCCGGTCGGCTTCAAGTAGGATCCCCGGGCGTCGACGCCCGTCGGGTCGGGGGGGCGCGTGTCAGCGCGCTGCCGACCCCCGGTCCATCTCCGCCAGGATCTCGTCCAGGAACCCGGGCTCAACCTTCCTGATCTCGCCGCCCGGCCATTTTTCGGGCGCCCGGTTGTACGGCCGGAGGTACTCGGCAGCCTTCGCGAGGCTGGCGCCGTTCGGCGCGGTATAGTGGAACAGGTCCACGCCCAGCCCCTTGGCGAGCCGAGCCACCAGGACCTGAGCCGTGAGGTTGAAGACGCTGTAGTCCAGGCTGTTGGTGCGGGCGAGTTCCAGCGGCTGCGCGCCGTCGGGCTCGATCTGGCGGGCGATCCTTCCAAGGTCCTCGCTTGCCAGCATGCGGGCGATGTCGTCGCGACCGGCGTAGCGCGCGATGGCGATGGACTGCGCCAGGAACCAGCTCCCATGGTTGTTAGGAGCCGCATGCTCGGCGTTGCCGACCCTGCTCGTGAGCATCCACTCGAGGTAGTGCCCGAACCACGCGCGGAGCGCGGCCTCGTCGGAGGCGCCCAGGGCCGGGGAGCCGTGGAGCATCCTCAGCGCGTCCACCAGTCCGATGAATCCCCGGGCATCGAGGATTCCCTCGCCGCGGCCCCGGTTGTCGTCGAGGCCGAGCGCAATCTGCCCCCGGTCAAGGTTCGGGTGCATGAGGGTCGCGGGATCGACGAACCATCCCCTCAGCCACTCGCCCGCCCGCCGCGCGCAGTCCTCGCGGTGGAGGACGGCCCAGCCCAGGGCGAGCTTGCCGACGTTGTCGATCATCGCGTCGAGGCGCGGCTCGTCCCCCAGGGCGACCTGCGCGTCGTTGGAACGGCCATCCCGCCTGACAAACGGCAGGTGGCTGGGCGTGTCGGGGTTGGGCCAGTAATACCGGGCGAAACTCACGTAGTCATGGGCATCCCCCGTCGGCGACGGCTCGGGCCTGTCCACGATGAAGATGATGCGTGCCGACATCGCCTCCTTTGCGCCGGCCGTGACCTTGGCTGCCCGCAGCCCGCGAAGGTCGACGAGGAAGGGCGCCAGGACGGAGGCGTCCTGGGCCCAGGCCGAGGCCGAGCAGCACAGGGCGGCGAGGGCGATGAGGGGGCCCCGGGATCGTCCTGCGGCCGGAGTCAGCGTCATGGAGCGGATGACGCACCATCAGCGCCCAGGGCCACAAGCCGAATCCTCGGGACCCCGGTCCCGGCGCCCTGACGCCGGATGGGGCCACTCCGGGTCCGCCGGGCGCGTAAAACCATGTGAATTGAGGCATTGCCGCTCGGGCGCCAATCCATTCAATGCGCGAGGACGTGGGCACCGACGCCGAACGCAGATGACCCCAGCGACGCCTCCACCGTCGTCAACTAGCCCGTCGGCCCCCATGCCCGCCCGCAATCCGGCCGCGAAGTTGATGGGGCTGCTCCTGATGGCCCTTCTCGGCGCCGCCGGCGCAGGGGCGGATCCCGCGACCTATGCGGAGCTGGACCTCAAGGACGGCCAGGTGCTCCACAACGTGACCATCGTGGCCTTCGGCTCGTCGACGGTCATGGCAAAGTGGGACGGCGGCCGCGGGACCATCCGCATCGACAACCTCCCGGATGGCATCGTGCCCGCCGCGAACCGGGCAAAGGCCCCGAGCCCGACACCGCCGCCCAGGGCCAGCGCCCCGGCGGCGGCCCCGCCCGAGGATTACCCGCCCGGCATGGTTCCGGCCCCGGGAGCAAATTTCCAGACGCCATGGCAGACGGAGACCCAGTACATCGTCGAGACAATCGCCTCGGACCTGACCGAGATGGCCTACTATGCGAAGCACCGGGAGCCCAGGCGCGACAAGGGGCTGGCGGCCACCGCGGCGATGGCGCCGGCGCCGGGATTCGCCTCCCGCGTGAATTTCCTGGTGAAGGCGAACGTGGGCGAGGACGGGGAGGTTGTGGTCGTGCTCCCGCTCGACGGGCCGATCTGGGCTCCCGAGACCTTCAGGCCGCTGACGGCGGCGCTCTTTGCCGCGCTCGGCCTCCCCGCGGGCACCGCAGACGCCGGTGAGCCCCTGGAGACCGTGCACAGCCTCCTTGAGCCCACGGTCGAGCACCTCGTCTTCGCCGACGAGCAGGTGTCGACGAGGCTCGCGGCGGCGTTCACCTCCCCGGAGGTCCACGAGCAGGCGGCGTTCCTCCTGTCGGTGTTTGAGATGCGCGAGTCCGCTGGAAAGTTCCACCAGGCGAAGTTCGAGCTGTGCCGGATGACCGCCCACCTTGCGTTCGCCGAGGCGCTGCGCCACGGAAAGCCGCCCACGCCCGCGGGCCAGATCGCCACGGCGCTCCTGACCGTGCTCTACAACAACCAGGCGACGGCCGCGAACCTGGCCAACGCGCTTCCCGCGGACAGCGACTCGGCGGCCTGGCAGAGGGTCGTCAGGATGAGGGCGACCGGGGACTACCGCATCTTCACGGAGACGCCCGCGCACACGCTCGCCGAGAGGCTCGAGCGCCTCAGGTCCTACGCCAGGGTCGGCTCCGAGCGGGCCTGGGAGGAGGTGCACCTGACCAACGAGGAGGTCGTCCAGGCGGACTGGTGGAGGCTGATCTCGGACGTGGGGCATTCCGTGCAGATGGGCCACAGGATCCTCGATGCGCGGCTCGCGGCCGAACTGAGGGAGTGCAAGGTCGCCTATGAGGCGGAGTCGGGCTCGAGCTTCGCGACGGCGGGCATAGGCGCCCTGAACGCGGAGCCCCAGCACTGCGTCTTCGCCGGCGAGGGCGGCGCCGCCCAGGTCAAGGTGATCGGCTGGGGAACCTGGGCGGGGTTCCTGCAGCGGGAGCTCTGCGCGGCCGTGGCCGAGGACTTTGACTTCATCGAGCGCCGCTGGTCCGTTCCGGCCGAGGCCGCGGACTTCCGGAAGGCGGTCGACGACCGGTTCTGGGAGCTCAGGCTCTATCCCCTGGTGCGCCGCCAGGACTCGACGCAGAAGGACTACTACCACCGCGCGCAGGACGACGAGATGGCCCTCGTCCACCGCAGCCCCCAGGTCGTGCCCGCCGCCGCGTGGAACGACATCAGCTACGCCCCGCGGGGCCTCGAGCGCTACGTCCCGCCCCCCCACCCCTTCATCAACGAGTGGCACCTGCCCAATCCCCCGCCGGGCACCGCCTACGACATCGAGCCGCGGTTCAACCACCCGAGCATGACCACCGTCCCGGACTATGCCGGCCTGCTGGAGCACCTCCACGCGATCGCCCCCTACGACACGACCATCGCCTACAAGCTGATCTATGAGAGGTACTCGATGTACCCGCCGGCCGAGAGGGTCCAGGAGATCTACGGGCGCATGGTGGAGTACCACGCGAGCCCGTGCATCTGGATCGCCCAGCTCTCCGTGAACACCCCCGGGGCCTTCGAGAAATGGATGCGCAGGGGCATCGCGATCGCGCCGAGCAACGAGGTTGATCTCGCCTGCTATTTCGCGAGCCGTGGGCGCGAGCCGGAGGCCGAGGCGTCCTACGAGAAGTGGCTGGCGGCGGAGAAGGACGACGTCCGTGTGGCAAACTCCGTCGAGTGGCTCGTCGAGTACAGGGAGAGGAAGGGCGACGACGCGGGAGCGATGGACCTCGCCAAGCGGGCGTCGGACACGGGCTCGGGCAGGGGGATGGGGACGATGGCGCACCTGCTGGAGAACCGGAAGTTCTACGACGCCGCCTACAAGGTCTACTCGGACATCCATGAGCGGTACAACGACACCGCCCCCATCATCGGCTTTCTCTGGAGGATGAGGCAGATCGGCTCCCCGGCCCGGAAGGATTCGCTCCTGGACAACCTGATCCGCGAGCGCCTGCCGCAGGGCCTTCTGCCGGCGCCGCCCGATCCCGGCGCCGCGCCGCCGCGCAGCGGCGCCAAGGTCGAGAGCCCGGACGACGTGCCGGTGGTCACCGGTCTGAAATGGAAGGACGTGATCGTCGCGGCAAACGGGTTCCAGGTGAGCGGGCCCGCCGCATTCGAGATCGTGAAGTCCCTGGATCCAAAGGCCCGCCTCGCGATGACGATCTGGCGCGACAACCACTATGTGAAGCTTCCCGAGTGCGCCGGGGACTACATCCCGGTGACACCGGCCTTAAGCGACTACAAACCCTAGGGCCCCTTTCGCGCCGCCTCCGGTGCCGGCGCAACTAAGTTTTGCCTTGCCCCAGCATTCCCGCTCGGTTGTCGGGGTCACGATGAAGCCTTCTCTGCTTGGGCTCTGCCTTGTGGTCGCTTGCGGCGGTTTGCGGGCGCAGCCTCCCGCATGGCAGCCTTCGCCGGGACATGTGCAGGTGCCGATCTGGCCCGGCGCCGTGCCCGACGCGCAGCCCGTGCCCGGGCCCGAGGATGCCACGACGATAACGTCGGATTCGCTGGTCGCCGGCAGGCCGTGGACCCTCGTGACCAACGTCTCTAGGCCGACCATGACCGTCTATGCGCCTGCGGGGGCAAACACGGGCGCCGCGGTCGTCGTGTTTCCCGGCGGGGGCTACACGATCCTGGCGATCGACCTTGAGGGCACGGAGGTCTGCGACTGGCTGGCCTCCAAGGGGATCACGAGCGTGCTGCTGAAATACCGCGTGCCGTTTTCCGGCCCCTACTGGGACGAGGCGACAAAAAGCCACATCATCCCCAAGGCGCCGATCGCCCTGGAGGACGCACAGCGAACGGTGGGGCTGGTGCGCTATCACGCCGCGGAATGGCACATCGATCCGCACCGGATCGGGGTCCTCGGGTTCTCGGCGGGCGGCCATATGGTGGCGGCGATAAGCACCCATTTTGGCCAGCGCCTCTACCCGGCAGTCGACGCGGCCGACAAGGAAAGCTGCCGCCCTGATTTTGCGGTGGCCCTCTATCCCGGGCATCTCTCCCTGGCCTACGACAGCATCGCCCTGAATCCGGACATCGACGCCCACATCACGCGCCATACCCCGCCCACCTTCCTGCTGCAGAACGAGGATGACCACGTGGACCGGGTCGAGGATTCGCTGTCGTACTACACCGCGCTGAAGAAGGCCGGGGTTCCCGTGGAGATGCACCTGTACGCGCAGGGCGGTCACGGGTTTGGGCTGCGGCCCACGAAGCTCCCGGCGTCGAAATGGCCGGAGCTGGTGGAGACCTGGCTGCGGACGATCGGGATGATTACCGAGTAGGGGCTAGGGGATCGCGCGCCGGCGCCGGCCTTGGCGCAAACCCGGCCCCCTTTGGCAGGGCGCTCCTTGCGCACGGCTCCAGGGTTCCGGCTTAGGGCATCCCGCACGAGGAATGCCCACCCACCCCGAATTAATCCCTTGCCGCGCAAGGGATGACAGATGTTGGCCGCGCCGGCCCCCAAACACGAACCGCGTTGAATTGCACGGCCGGGCGGCTAGGCTGGCGCGCGGCCCTCCGGCACCCCCCGGAAGATTTGCTGTCAGGTCCAGGCCCTTTCCGACCACTTACTCGGTGAAACCATGACGCCCATCCCCGCTTCCGCCACCGACCATTCCGACACCGAGCTCGTCGAGGAAAGCCTCGCGGGAAGCCGCCAAGCCTTCGGCCAGATCGTCGCCCGCTACCAGGCGCTGGTCTGCGCTCTCGCCTACAGCGCCACGGGCAGCCGCAGCCGCAGCGAGGATTTGGCCCAGGACACATTTCTCACGGCGTGGCAGAAGCTGCGCGACCTGCATGAGCCCGGCCGTCTCTGCGCCTGGCTCTGCGGCATCGCCAGGAACATCATTCACGGGGATATCCGCCGCCTCGGGCGGCAGCCCGCGCACGAGGCAGCCACGCTCGACAACGCCCTGGACCTCCCGTCCGCCGAGCCGCTGCCGAGCGCGCAGGCGGTCAGCAACGAGGAGATGGCGATCCTCTGGAGGGAGGTGGGGCGCCTTCCGGAGACCTACCGCGAGCCCCTGATCCTGTTCTACCGCGACCACAGGTCGGTGGAGCACGTGGCTGAGGCGCTCGCCTTGACTCCCGACGCCGTCATGCAGCGGCTGACCCGCGGACGCAGGCAGCTGCAGGAGCACATGATGGAATTCGTGGAGTCGACGCTGCAGCGGACCAACCCGGGGCCCCAATTCACCCATCATGTCCTGGTCGGCATTCCCCTCTTTGTGGGAGCCGGACCCGCCGTTGGCCTGGACGCCGCCGCCAAGGGAGGCGTGGCGGCCAAGAGCGGCATCCTTGGGCTCCTTCTTTCGTGGACCGCACCGTTTGTCGGGGTCATCGCAGCCATCGGGATGTCCTTTGCGCAGATTTCCGATGCGACGTCGAAGCGCGAACGCCGATTCTTGGTCCGATGGACGCTCGTGCTC
>CAYNLL010000046.1:0-12133 GCA_964398015.1 uncultured Opitutaceae bacterium
CGATGTTGAAGTCGATCGGCATGCCGTCGCCGCTCTCGCCGATCCTCTGGCGCATCCCGTTCATGAAGACATCGCCGGATTGGCCGCGGATGCTGGGATTGGAGGGCGAGCCGAAGTTGGAGTCGGTGTAGGAGCTCGTGGTCAGCTTGCTGAACTGGGTCGTGTCCTGGATGTCGATGACGTCCATCTGCTCGCGCGAGATGATCGTCACGTTCCTGGGCACATCCAGGATGTTGTCGTCGGTCCCGAATACGGACTGGAACGGCCGCGAGGTGGGCAGGATCTGCTGTTCGATCGGCACGTCGCTCACGTTGTACTTCTCCATCTGGACGGCGGCCTGGCTGGCGGCCGTGGAGGCGGCTGTCGGGCTGGCGCCCTGAGTCTGGGCTGTCGAAGGAACAGCAGTTGTGGTTGTCGTGGTGGTCGTCGTCGTATCGGTGCTGGACGGCGCAGGAGCCGCCGTCTGCCCGAATCCTGACGGCGCCATGGCCGCAAGCGTGATGCCGGCGGCCAATATGATGCTGTTGGTGTAGGTCATAGGTTTGGTGGACCTACTAAGCATCATATATGCCAAGCCCCTTGCCGAAGCGCTTCCCGGGGGCGCCCGCGCCGACCCTTCCCGAATTCGCTAATGAGCGACGACGCTGCCTGGCTGGGGCAGGTCCGCCGACGTCCAGCCCCCCCCGAGCGCCTGGATCAGCGCCACGCTGGCGGTGAGCTGGGATTCGTTGATCGACAGGGCGGTCTCCCGGTTGTTCAGCTCCGTGACCTGTGCGGCCACCACCGTGGTGAAGTCCACGGTTCCGGCGTTGTATTCATTGAGCGAAATCTGCGTCGCCTGGGCCGCCTCGGCGACCGCGTCCTTCTCGACCTGCGCCTCGTTTCCGAGGATCCGGAGCTCAGCCAGGTTGTCCTCCACCTGCTGGAGGGCGGTCAGCACGGTCTGCCGGTAGTTTGCCGCCGTGGCCTGATAGGCGGCCTTCGCCGAGAGGACCAGGTCGTGGCGCTGGCCCCAGTCGAGCAGCGAGTCCGTGGCCTGGGCGCCGAGCGTCCAGAATTCGAACGGCTTGGAGATCAGCTGGTTGAGCGGCGAACCCTCGAATCCCGCGGCACCGGAAATGCTGAACGCAGGGAAATACGCCGCGGTCTCTATGCCGATCTTGGCGTTTGCCTCCTCAGCCTGGCGTTCGGCAGCCGCTATGTCGGGCCTGCGCTCGAGAAGGCTCGACGGCATCGCGGTCGGTATGTCCGGGATCGCAATCCCAAGGTCCGGCCGCCGCGCGATCGAGAAATCGGCCGGCGCCTTCCCGATCAGGACGGCGATGGCATGCTCATACTGGGTGCGCTGGACCCCGACGCCGATCAGCTGCGCCCGGGTGCTGTCGAGCTGGGTCTGGGCCGTGATGATGTCGCTTCTCGCGGAGACGCCCACCGCGTACTTGTTCCGGGTGATCTTAAGCGAGCGCCGGTAGCCCTCCACGGCATTCTCGAGCAGGCGCATCTGGTCGTCCGCCGCGCGCAGCGCAATGTAGTCCTGGGCCACCTCCGCCTCCGTCGAGAGCTTTGCGAGCGCGAGGTTGGCGGCGTTCGCCTGTGCGGCCGCGACGTCGGACTCCACCGTGCGGCTCAGCTTGCCCCAGAAATCGGGCGCCCAGGACGCGTTGAGCTCGGCCGTGTAGCTGCTCGAGCTAATCCCATGATTCGTGGGGCTCTGTGATGCGGGGATCTTCGACCGGTCCGCCGATCCCTGCACGCCGACCGTCGGCAGGTAGCCCGTCCTGTCCGCGCGGGCGATCTGCCTGGACTCCTCGTAATTGGCGACCGCCTGGGCGATCGACAGGTTCGCGCCGTCCACCTGCGACACAAGGGCGCTCAGGACGGGATCGTTGAACACCTCCCACCACGGGCCCCGCTTCTGGGCCTCGGCCGGCTGAGCCTCCTTCCAACCCGCCGCCTCCTTGAAGGCCGCGGGCATCGCGACTTCGGGGCGCTTGTAATCGGGTCCGACGGCGCATCCCGCGAGGACGGCGCATGCCGCCCCGATCGCCATTCGCGCCGCGCGCATGCCAGCCAGGGAAGAGAGTCTGCGTGTCGGATCCATCGTGTCGTTGAGGTAGGAGATCAAGTGGGTGCCAGTGTCGGGTCAGGCCCGGGCGCCACGATCCCAAGTCGAATCCATGCCCTGCGCAGCCAGTGGCGGGCGCGGTCGACGTACAGGTACACCACGGGGGTCGTGTAGAGCGTGAGCAGCTGGCTGAAGACGAGGCCGCCGACAATGGATATCCCGAGCGGCTGCCTGAGTTCGGCGCCGTCGCCGTAGCCCACCGCGAGCGGAATGGCCCCAAGGATCGCCGCCATGGTCGTCATCAGGATCGGCCTGAACCGCAGCTGGCAGGCCCGGAAGATGGCGTCGCGCGGGCTCAGGCCCTCGCTGCGCTCCGCATCGATCGCGAAGTCGATCATCATGATCGCATTCTTCTTCACGATGCCGATCAGGAGCAACACCCCGATCAGGGCCATGAGGCTGAACTCGAGGCGGAACATGATCAGCGCTAGGAAGGCGCCGACGCCTGCCGAAGGCAGGGTGGAGAGGATCGTGAAGGGGTGGGCGTAGCTCTCGTACAGGATGCCAAGGACCAGGTAGATCGCCACGATGGCGGCGAGGATGAGGACGGGCTCGTTGCCGACCGAATCCTGGTAGGTCTTCGCCGTGCCCTGGAACCCCCCGTGGATGGTGCTCGGCATATGGATGGCCGCCGCCTGCCGCTCCACCGCCTCGACCGCGTCGGAGAGCGAGGCCCCGGGAACCAGGTTGAACGAGATCGTCCCGGCGACAAAGGGCCCCTGGTGGTTCACGGCGAGGGGCGTCGTCCCGAGTCCGTAGTGGCTGAACGCCGACAGGGGCACCATCGTCTCGTGGATTGTGCTGACGGCCTGCCCGGTCGACGCCGCGCCGTGGCCTGTCGCCGCGATCGCGTTGATGCTCGCGTTTCGGGCCGTGTCCGCGGCCACGGAACTGGCGCTCGGGGCGGCGGTGGAGACCGTGCTGCGGACCGGGAAGCCCGAAAAGCCCGAGACGGTGCCGGCGACCGCGTTGGTCGTCTGGGTGCCGTTCACCACGCCCCCGGTCGAGCTCACATAGATGTCGTTGAGCGCGGAGGGATCCTGCCAGTAGCGCTGCGCCACCACCATGACCACGTGGTACTGGTTCAGCGATTCATAGATCGTCGAGACCTGCCGCTGCCCAAAAGCGTCGTAAAGCGTGTTGTCGATCTGGGTCGCGGTCAGGCCAAGGCGGGAGGCGGTGTCCCGGTCGATGACAAGGTCCGTCTCGAGCCCCTTGTCCTGCTGGTCGGTGTTAATGTCCACCAGTGCGGGCTCATTTTTGAGCGCCTCCATCAGCTTGGGCGTCCAGTTGCGCAGGTCAGCGAGGTTGTCCGCCTGGAGCGTGTACTGCCACGCCGAGCTGCTCACGCGTCCGCCGGCGCGCGGCGTCTCCTGCTGCGGGAACATGAAGAGCTGGGCCCCGGGCACGCGGGCGAGCTTGGGCCGAAGCCGCGCGATGATCTGCTCGGAGGACGCCTTTCGCTCCCGGAGCGGCTTTGCCGAAATGAACATGAAGCCCGTGTTGGCGCCGCGCCCGCCCCCGGTGAAGCCCACGACGTCGTCCACGTCCGGATCCTCCTGCACGATCTGCATGTACTGCTTTAGCTTCTGGGACATCCTCTGGAACGATATGCTCTGGTCGGCCATGATGCCGCCGCTCAGGCGGCCCGTGTCCTCTTCGGGAAAGAATCCCTTGGGGATGTTCATGAAGAGCACGACGTTTAGGACCACCACGCCCACCAGGACGATGATCATCAGGAAGGAGTGCCGCAGCGCCCAGGCGAGCGTGTCCTTGTACAGGTCTAAGAACCCTTCGAACACCTTTTCCGTCCACTGGTGGAATCCCCGTTTCACGTGGTCCTCGCGCCGGATGGTGAGCAGGCGCGCGCACATCATCGGCGTCGTGGTCAGCGAGATCACCATCGAGATCAGGATCGCCACCGAAAGGGTGACCGCGAACTCGCGGAAGGAGCGCCCGACCTGCCCTCCCATCAGGAGGATGGGGATGAAGACCGCGATCAGCGACATGCTCATCGAGAGCACGGTGAACGCCACCTGCCTCACGCCGATCAGCGCCGCCTCGAACCGCGGCACCCCGGACTCCATGTGGCGGGTGATGTTCTCCATGACGACGATCGCGTCGTCCACGACGAACCCGGTCGCTATCGTGAGTGCCATCAGCGAGAGGTTGTCCAGGCTGTAGTTGAGCATGTACATCGCGCCGAACGTCCCGATCAGGGAGACCGGCACCGCGACGCTCGGGATCAGCGTGGCGCGTCCGTCGCGCAGGAAGAGGTAGACGACGAGCACGACCAGAACGATGGCCATTCCGAGCGAACGCTCGACGTCCCGGAGCGACGCCCGGATCGTGGTGCTGCGGTCCATGGCGACGTCAAGCTGCGTGGCGGCCGGGATGTTCGCCCGCAGCCTCGGAAGCATGCTGCGGATCAGGTCCACGGTGTCGATGATGTTGGCCTGGGGCTGCCTCGAGATCGCAATCACGACGGCGGGGCTACCCTTGGACATTCCCAGGTTGCGCGTGTCCTCGACCGAGTCGCTGACGTCGGCCAGGCTGGAGAGGCGTATCGGGGCGCCGTTGCGGTAGGCGACCACGAGGTCGCGGTAGTCCTTGGCTGCGCGCGACTGGTCGTTGTCGTAGATCTGCCAGTGAAGGGAGTCGTTCTCGATCGCGCCCTTGGGGCTGTTGGCGTTCGCCGCGGCGAGCGCGGCGCGGACATCCTCCAGGCCGATCCCGTACTTGAACAGGGCCGAGGGGACGAGCTCCACGCGGACCGCCGGGAGCGAGCTGCCCCAGACCCCCACGTTGCCCACGCCCGGGACCTGGGATAGCTTCTGGGCGAGGATGGTCGACGCCGCGTCATAGAGCTGGCCGGGGGTCAGGGTCTTGGAGGTGAGGGCCAGGATCATGATCGGCGCATCGGCCGGGTTCTGCTTCCTGTAGGTCGGGTTGCTCCGCAGGGCCGTCGGCAGGTCTACGCGCGCTGCGTTGATCGCGGCCTGTACGTCGCGGGCCGCGCCGTCGATGTCGCGGTTGAGCCCGAACTGGAGCGTGATGTTCGTGCTGCCGACCGAGCTTGACGAGGTCATCTCCGTCACATCCGCGATCGTCCCCAGGTGGCGCTCGAGCGGCGTCGCCACGCTGGTGGCCATGGTCTCCGGGCTCGCGCCCGCCATTGAGGCCGAGACCGAGATGGTCGCCGAATCGACCTGGGGGAACGGCGAGACGGCGAGTCTCGAGTAGGCGACGGCGCCCGCCATCGCGATCGCGATGGTGAAGAGCGTCGTGGCGACGGGCCTGCGGATGAAGACCTCGGAGATGCTCACGTGGCGTGCGCCTTGACCTGGGCCGCGGCTTGCCCGTTCCGGCGGAACCGGGCCGCTATCCTGTCAAACGCGAGGTAGATGACGGGCGTGGTGAAGAGGGTGAGGACCTGGCTCACGACGAGGCCGCCGACGATCGTGATGCCGAGCGGCCGCCGGAGCTCCGAACCCATTCCCGTGCCCAGCATCAGCGGCACCGCCCCGAGGATGGCCGCCATCGTCGTCATCAGGATCGGCCTGAACCTGAGCAGGCAGGCCTGGTAGATCGCCTCGCGCGGGGGCAGGCCCTCGTTCCTTTCCGCATCGAGCGCGAAGTCGATCATCATGATCGCGTTCTTCTTCACGATCCCGATGAGGAGGATGATGCCGATGATCCCGATGACGCCCAGGTCGTCGCCGACGATCATGAGCGCCAGAAGCGCCCCGATGCCGGCTGAGGGCAGGGTCGAGAGGATCGTGATGGGATGGATGAAGCTCTCGTAGAGGATCCCCAAGATGATGTACATGGTCATGACCGCGGCGGCCAGGAGGAAGAGCTCGTTGGAGAGCGACCGCTCGAACGCGTCGGCCGCGCCCTGGAAGCTCGTCACGATGCTCGCGGGCATGCCTATCTTCTTCTCGACGCCGCGGATCGCCGCCACCGCGCTGCCCAGCGAGCCGGTCGCCGGAACGTTGAAGGAGATCGTGTTCGCCGGGAACTGCCCCATGTGGTTGATCAGGAGGGGCTCCGGCCGCTCCTCGAACCGCGCGATGGAGGAAAGCGGCACCTGGCCTCCCGAGGCCGATGGGACGTAGATGAGCGACAGGGAATCGGGCGAGCGCTGGAGCTTGGGGTCGGCCTCCATGATCACGCGGTACTGGTTGGACTCCGTGAAGATGGTCGAGATGATCCTCTGGCCGAAGGCGTCGTAGAGCGCGTTGTCGATCGTGGCCGCGGTGATCCCGAACCTGGCGGCCGTGTCGCGGTCGATGGCGATGTAGGCGCCCAGGCCCTGGTCAGAGAGGTCTGATGCGACGCTATTTATCTCGCTCAGCTGGCTGAGCTGGTCCGTCAGCTTGGGGACCCACTCGGCGAGCGCGGCCGGATCCGAGCTCTCGAGCACAAACTGGTACTGGGTGCGGCTGACGCGGTCGTCGATCGAGAGGTCCTGGACCGGCTGCATGTACGCCGATATCCCGGTGACGCCCTCAAGGTTGGCTCGAAGCCTGCGGATCACCCCCGTCGCCGAATCCGCGCGCTGGTCGAGCGGCTTTAGGCTCACGAGCATCCTGCCCGTGTTGAGCGTCGTGTTGGTCCCGTCGACGCCCACGAACGACGAGAGGGCCTCCACGGCGGGGTCCTTCAGGATTTCGATGGCCAGGCGCTTCTGGCGCTGCGCCATTGCCTCGTAGGAGGCCGACTGGGACGCCTCGGTGATCACCTGGATGAGGCCGGTATCCTGGACGGGGAAGAAGCCCTTTGGGATCACGACGTAGAGGAGCGCCGTGATGGCGAGCGTCGCGACTGCGACGCCGAGCGTCAGCGGCTGGTGGTCCAGGACCCAGGTGAGCATCCGCCCGTACCAAGCAATGACATCGTCAAAGAACTTGCCCGCCCTGCGGCTCCAGGCGGGCACCTCCTCGGGTCTGTGGTGGCGCACGAGCTTCGCGCACATCATGGGCACCAGCGTCAGCGACACGACCGCGGAGATGAGGATCGTCACGGCGAGGGTGATCGCGAACTCGCGGAAGAGCCTGCCGACGACGTCCCCCATGAACAGCAGCGGGATGAGGACGGCGATCAGCGAGATCGTGAGCGAGATGATGGTGAAGCCGATCTGCTCCGATCCCTTGAGCGCCGCCTCGAGCGGGCTGTCCCCCTTCTCGACGTAGCGCGCGATGTTCTCGATCATCACGATCGCGTCGTCCACGACGAAGCCCGCCGCGATGGTGAGCGACATGAGGGAGAGGTTGTTCAGGCTGAACCCGAGCAGGTACATGACCGCGAAGGTCCCCACGATCGACAGCGGCACCGAAAGGCTGGGGATGATCGTCGCCGGGAGGTTGCGCAGGAAGACGAAGATGACCAGCACCACCAGGATGACGGCCAGGGCGAGCTCGAACTCGACGTCGCGGATCGACGCGCGGATCGTGACCGTGCGGTCGGTGAGGACGCTCACGTCGATCGCCGGCGGCAGCGAGGCCTTGAGCGCGGGGAGGAGCGCGTAGACGCCCTCGACCACCTTGATCACGTTCGCGCCCGGCTGGCGCTGGATGTTGAGGATGACCGCGGGGGTCTTGTTGTACCAGGCGGCAAGCTTGTTGTTCTCCGGGGCGAATTCGACGGTCGCCACGTCGGAGAGCCGCACGGGGGCGCCGTTCTTGAATGCGACGACGAGCTTCTCGTAGTCCTTGATCGACGTGAGCTGGTCGTTCGCGTTGATCGAGAACGCGCGCGACGGCCCGTCGAAGTTTCCCTTTGCCGTGTTCGCGTTCCCGTTCCCGACGGTCGTGCGCATGTCGTCGATGTTGAGACCGTAGGCGGCCAGCGCGGTCGGGTTCGCGCGGATCCGCACGGACTGCTTCTGCCCGCCGCCGATGCTCACGAGGCCGACACCGGGCAGCTGGGAGATGTTCTGCGCGAGGCGCGTGTCCGCGAGGTCTTCGACCGTGGTCAGGGGCAGCGTCTTTGACGTGAGCGCGAGCGAGAGGACCGGGGCGTCGGCGGGGTTGACCTTGGCGTAGATCGGCGGCGCCGGCAGGTCGGCCGGCAGCAGGTTGCCCGCGGCATTGATCGCGGCCTGGACCTCCTGCTCGGCGATGTCGAGGCTCAGGTCCAGGGAGAACTGCAGCGTGATCACCGAGGCGCCCGCAGAGCTCGTGGACGACATCTGTTTGAGCCCCGGCATCTGGCCGAGCTGGCGTTCCAGCGGCGCGGTGACCGAGGACGTCATGACGTCGGGGCTCGCCCCGGGGTAGAAGGTCTGGACCTGGATTGTCGGGTAGTCGACCTCGGGAAGCGCCGAGAGCGGCAGGAAGCGGTAAGCGACGATCCCGACGATCATGATCGCCGCCATGAGCAGCGTCGTCGCGACGGGCCTGAGGATGAAGATGCGGGAGGGACTCATCGCGTGAATCCTGGCTTGAACCGGCTCATCGAGGAGCCCTCAGTTGCTGCCGGCGGGCTTCCAGTGCCTCTGCCCGCCGTCCGCGGCACCCGGCTTGCCCGGATTGGCGCCGGGAGCGCCGCCGGGTCGGGTCGGGAAAGTCGGCACGACCTCCATTCCGTCCTTGAGCCTGTCTGCGCCGTCGACGACGACCTTGGCGCCGACCGCGACCCCCGTGAGGACGGCGACGCGCTCGCCCTCCGTCGCTCCCAGCGTCACGGGCTGCGCCTTCACCTTGTTGTCGTCGCCGACGACGTAGACGAACGAGCCCTGCTGGCCGCGCTCAATGGCGGAGGTCGAGACGACCGTGGCGCCGTGCAGGACGTCGAGCAGCATCGAGACGTTCACGAACTGGTTGGGGAAGAGCGCCTCGTCGTCGTTTGGGAACGTGGCCCGCAGCTTGAAGGTGCCCGTCGTCGGATCCACGGTGTTGTCGAGGTTCGACAGGACGCCGGTGGCGAGCTTCGCCGTGCTGTCGCGGTTGTAGGCATCCACCTTGATCTTCGCCCCTGCGCGCACCTGCTTGAGCACATCGGGAATGTTGTCCTCGGGCAGCGTGAAGATGACCGTGATGGGCTTCACCTCGGTGAGGACGACAATGCCGCTGGCGTCGCCCGGCGTCACATAGTTGCCCTGGTCGACCTGCCTGAGGCCGACCCTGCCGGCGACGGGCGCAACGATGTGGCAATAGGTCAGGTTCAGCTGTGCGCTATCGACGGCGCCCTGGTTCGTCTTGACCATCCCCTCGTACTGCGAGACGAGCGCCTTCTGGGCGTCCACCTGCTGCTTCGATATCGAGTCCTGTGCCGAGAGCGTGACGTAGCGGTCGAGGTCGATCTGCGCCTCCTTGTACTGCGCCTGCGCCTGCAGCAGTTGGCCCTGGGCCTGCTCAAGCGACACCTCGTAGGGGCGCGAGTCGATGACGGCGAGAATGTCCCCCTTGTCCACGAGCTGGCCCTCCGTGAACTTGATTTCGGCCAGGTAGCCGCTGATCTGCGTGCGCACGGCCACGGTGGCAATCGGCGTCACGGTCCCCAGGCCCTTCAGGTTGATGTTGATGTCGGCCTTCCGCGCCGTGTTCACCACCACGGGGATGGGGCCCATCATGCCGAAGCCGCCGCGCCCGCCCCTTCCTCCAGCGCCGCCTCCGAAGCCGCCCGCGGGGCCCGTGCGCTGGGCCGTCTGCGAACGGTGGTAGATCATGGCGGCCGTCCCGACGACGATGAAGCCCAGGATCGTCCAGAGCACCTTGCGCCGGCTGCGCCTCTTCTCGGGATCGTCGGGGCCATGCAGGCTCGGGCCCGCGCTTGGGCGGCCCATTTCGGTCGGGGATTGGCTCATGTTATCTTTTGGGCTGAAATAGGTTGGAGGCCCGTCATGGGCGCAGCGATCGCTTCGCCGAAAACGGACCTCCGCGAGGACTGACGCAGACTGCGGGGAAAAGTCACGGTCAAATGATGGAACGGCTTTACGCCGCTGCAAGGGACGAAAGGGGGGGCACCGGCACGTCGAGCGAGGCCGCTATCGCCCTGATGAGCTCGGCCTCCGCCGTCAGGACGACGCCGTCGGCGCTCACCACGTGGGCGGAAGCCACAAGCAGGCGCTGCTTGATGGGCCCGCTCGCCCCCGCGAGCCTGTTGAGGGCGCCATCGAGCTGCACGAGGCCAGAGTCGGCCGCCGAAAGCAGGGAAATCCGGCCGTCCAGGAGCTTCAGCTGCGCGGCGCCCTCCCCGAAGGCCCGGGAGGCCTCGGCCGCGTCCTCGCTCGAGGCGTGGGCCAGGGCCGAGAGGACGACCGAGATCTCGCCCGCAACCGCCTGGAAGGAGTAGACCTGCGCGACGCCCGCGGAAGGGTCCCTGTTGACGGCCAGCTCCCTGAGCACGAGCCTCTGGAGGGCGAAGTCGAAGGGGGTGACCCTGCCGCCCGCCTGCACCAGGTCGTCGAGCGTGCCCGCGAACGTCCCGAGCGCCGTCGGGGGAAGCGCCTTGAGCGCGGGCAGCGCAAGCTGCAGCGCCGGCAGCCTGTGCTCCGGCTTGAGCTGGCGCAGGGCGGGGTCGAGCTGCTGCAGGGCGTGCAGCGCATCGGCGCCGTCGCTGGCGGCCACCTTGGCCAGCTGCGCTTTTCGCACGACCTCGTCGTTGTCCAGGAGGAGGCCGTACAGCAGGATGGGGGCGTCGTGGGGCGACCGCGCCGCCGTGCGGATGGGGGTGGGAATTTGCTCGAGGATCGCCCGCGCGCCCGCCGTCGCCTCGGGGGTCAGCGTTCCCGCGGCGGCCGCAAGGGCCGCGCCGAACGCGAGGGCCGCCTGCGGCGAGGGTGCGGGCGCCTGGCGGGGCATGTGCGGGACGCTCGACCACGGCTGCTTCGAGACGTCCACGACCTCAGGGGGCTCCGGGAATTTCCCGTCGAAGGACGGGTCGATCGCGCGGATCCTCACGTCGAGCGGGGGGTGGGTGGCCCACAGCCCGCCGAAGTTCGAGGCGAACGCCTGCGCGAAGAAGAAGTGGCTGATCTCGGAAGCCCGGTGGGTGTCGAGGCTGGAGCCTATCGCGTAGCCCCCGATCTTCTTGAGGGCGCCGGTCACTCCCGCCGGGTTGCGGGTGAACTGCACGGCCGAGGCGTCGGCAAGGAACTCGCGCTGCCGGGAGAGGGAGGCCTGGATCAGCTTCCCGAAGAAGTACCCGGCGTAGCCGATGATGAGCAGCGCCAGGCCTATCGCCAGGATCGCGACGACCCCGCCGCCGCCCTTGCCCCGCGAGGAGCCCACCCTGCCGTAGCGCATGCCCCAGAGCGTGGCGCGCCCCGCCAGCCCGATGACAAGGATGCCGAAGATGATCGCGGAGACGCGCATGTTCATGCGCATGTCCCCGTTGAGGATGTGGCTGAACTCGTGCCCGACCACGCCCTGCAGCTCGTCGCGCGTGAGCTTCTCCAGGGCGCCGCGCGTGACCGTGACCACGGCGTCGCTCGTCGTCAGCCCCGCGGCGAAGGAGTTGATCCCGGCCTCGTCGTCGAGGACGTAGACCGCGGGAACCGGCAGGCCCGCCGCGATCGCCATCTCCTCGACGACGTTGAGGAGTTGGCGCTCCCTCGGCTCCGTCGAGTGCGGGTCAAGCCTGCGGCCGCCCACGCTCTCCGCGACCGCCGCGCCGCCCGAGCTCATCTCGGACCACTTGTAGAGGGAGGCCAGCCCGATCACGGCCAGAGTGCCGGCCGAGACCAGGGCCAGGACCCCGGGCTGCCAGAGCTGGAGCTCGCCGCCGTCGCCGGGCATGCGCGCGTAGCCGTAGCGGCCGCCCGCGCCCCCGGCCATGTGGAGGCCCGCGACCGTGGCGAGGTACCCCGCCGCGATGGTGGAGACCACCGCGAACCCGAAGAGGACAAGCAGGCGCGCCGTGCGCTTCCTCGCGCGCTGCTCGGCGCCAAAGAAGTCCATCAGCTGAACGAGACCTTCGGTGCGTTGCGCTCGGCCGGGTCCTCGACGTGGAAGAGCTCGGCCGGGAGGAACCCGAACATGCCCGCGAGCACGACGTTCGGGA
>CAYNLL010000047.1:0-11826 GCA_964398015.1 uncultured Opitutaceae bacterium
ACTCACTCATGAAACACAGATCCCTTCCCCGCGCCGTGGCCGCCCTGGCCCTCCTCTCCGCCCTCGCGTTCGCACCGGTCTCCCGGGCCGACGCGGTGACGCCGCCGACGGCCAAGATGCCCGAGCTGAAGAGGGACGCCTCCGCGGTGAACGACGGGAAGTCCAACGTGATCTCCAGCTACGCCGACATTGTCGAGCCGGTCCAGAAGGAGGTCGTCTCGATCGAGTCGTCCAGGAGCGTGCGCGAGGCGACCAACCCGCTCATCCGGCAGTTCTTCGGCGACGTCCCCGAGGACGAGCGCGAGCAGCACAAGGAGACCGGCCTGGGCTCCGGCGTGATCGTCTCGTCCGACGGCTTCATCCTCACCAACAACCACGTCGTGGAGAACTCCGACGAGCTCACGGTGGAGCTCGCCGACGGCCAGAAGTTCCCGGCGAAGGTGGTCGGCGCCGACCCCAAGACCGACATCGCGGTCGTGAAGATAGACGCGAAGGGGCTCTCCGCGGTCACCTTTGCCGACAGCGACAAGCTGCGGGTCGGCGACGTCGTCTTCGCCGTGGGAAACCCGCTCGGCGTCGGCGAGACCGTGACCATGGGGATCGTCTCGGCCAAGAGCCGGAGCGGCCTGGGGATCCTGGACGACGTCCAGGGCTACGAGGACTTCATCCAGACCGACGCGGCCATCAACATGGGCAATTCGGGAGGCGCCTTGGTCGACGCCAAGGGAAGGCTGGTCGGGATCAACAGCGCGATCGTCTCTCCGTCGCGCGGCAACATCGGCATCGGGTTCGCCGTGCCGGTCAACATGGCCGCCAACGTGATGAAGAGCCTGATCGAGACCGGCACGGTCTCCCGCGGCTTCCTCGGGGTCACCGCGGACCCGATCACCCCGGACGTCGCCGAGCAGGTCGGCCTCCCGAAGGACGCCAAGGGCGTGATCGTCACCGAGACCGGCGCCAACAGCCCGGCCGAGAAGGCGGGCATACGCATCGGCGACGTGATCCTGTCGGTCAACGGCAAGGCCATCGAGAGCCACGACGAGCTGCGCCTGACGATCTCGCAGATGTCGCCCGGCACGAAGGTGGCCCTGGAGATCTCCCGCGACGGCAAGCCGAGGATGATCAACGTCACCCTCGCGCAGTTCGCGGACAAGCCGAACGAGATCCTCCCCGGCGTCGAGGTGGGGAAGCTCTCCGACGACGTCCGCAGGCACCTGGGCATCGACCCGCGCACGACGGGCCTCCTGGTGACCGCGGTGGACGAGAAGTCCGACTATTCCCAGGACCTGCCGGTCGGCGCGATCATCGTCGAGATCAACCGCACCCCGGTGGAGGACGTGGTTGCGGCGAAGGCCCTGCTGCACCCGGGGCACAACCTGCTGCTCGTCTCCTACCGAGGCTACCAGCGGTTCCTGGTCGTCACGAAGTCCTAGCGGCGCGCCCGTCAGCTCCCGGGCTTCTCGACGGGAAGGCGCGCGAGCTCCCCGGGCACCGCGTCCGCGGGGTACGTCGGGAAGCTCAGCTCCAGCAGCGAGACCGAGGGGGCGTCGAAGCGCACCGACCCCGCGCTGCGGTCCACGAGCATGGCGACGCCCGCCGCGTCGCCCCCGGCCCTGCGCACGATCTCCAGACACTCGACGACGCGCCCCCCGCGGGTGACGACGTCCTCGACGACCAGCACGCGTTCCCCGGGCGCAAGCGTGAAGCCGCGGCGCATCACGAGCACGTTGTTCTCCTTCTCGCAGAAGATGTACCTGGCCTTGGCCCGGCGCGCGACCTCCTGGCCGATGACGAGCCCGCCCATGGCGGGGGCGAGGACGGTCGAGAAGCTCCAGCCCGCGCGGCGCACCTTGGCGAGCAGCAGCTCGGCCAGGCGCTCCACGGCGTCCATGTGCTGGCACACCTGGGCGCACTGGAAATAGTGGCCGCTGTGGAGCCCCGAGCGGAGAACGAAGTGGCCCTTCAGCAGGGCGCGGGTTCGCGTGAAGATCTCGAGCACTTCCTCCTGTGACGGGTCCATGGGGCCGCGAGTCCAGACGCTTCGCGCCGCAAGATCAACCCTCCAGCGCCCCGCGAAGCGTTGAATTTTCCCGAATGGGCGGGTAACGTCCCGGCTGTCCGCACACCCACCGCTCACCGTGGCACCCACCCTGCAGATCCCGCTTGAAGACGAACTCGGCGACGTGCTCGAGAAGGCGATGAGCTGCGCGGGCCTCACGCCCGAGGGCCTTTCCGAGAGGTCCGGGATCCCCTTGGGCCAGATCCTCGACGCCGTGGACTACCGCCCCGAGCTGGGCCCGTCCGAGTGCGCCCGCCTGGCGTCGGCGCTCGGCCTGAACGAGGTGGGGCTGTGCGCCCTTGCCTCCGGCAAGTACCCGCTGCCGGACACCGAGGGGCTGCCGTTCCGCATGTGGCCGCTGCGGATGGCGCACGGGATTGGCGTGGTCAACGCGTACGTGGTGGAGGGCGACGAGTCGGGCCGGGGGATTCTCTTCGACACGGGCCCCGCGGCGGGCGCGCTCGACGCCGTCTGGCCCCCGTCGGTGCGGGCGATCGACGGGATCTTCGTCACGCACATCGAGGCGGAGCACGCCGGCGGCCTCTCCGGGGCCGTCGGCCGCTTTGGCGTCGCGGCCGCCTACGTGCCGTCCGGCGCCGAGGTCGCGCACGGGCAGCCGATGGGGGAGGGCCAGAGCGTCACCCTGCGCTCCCTCCAGGTCACGGCGTACAGGACCCCCGGACACTGCGCCCTGCACAACTGCTACCACGTCCGCTCGGCCGCCGTCCCCTCCGCCCGCTCGCTCCTGATCTCCGGGGACCTCGTGTTCGCCGGCTCCGCCGGCGGGCCCTACCACTGCCACAAGCAGCTGCGCGCCCACCTGCGGCGGGTCCTGGCCGCCATTCCTCCGGACACGCTCGTCGCCCCGGGCCACGGGCCGCTGACGACGGCGGGCAACGAGCTCCGCTTCAACCCGTTCGTGGCGTGACGGGCCGCCGGCGCGCCCGGCCTACGGCGAGTCGACGATGAAGACCACGACAGACGCGTTGTCGGGGCCGCCCCGCTGCAGCGCGAGCTCGACCAGGCAGCGCGCGATGGAGGCGGGCCCATCGGGCATGGCGAGCAGCTCGCGGATCTCCCGCTCGGTGACGACCCGGGTGACGCCGTCCGTGCAGAACATGTAGCGGTCCCCCGCGACAAGGGGCAGGTCGATCAGGTCCACCTCGGGGGGAAGCGCCTGGCCGATGCAGCGCGTCAGCGCGCCGCGCTGGGTCTCGCTGTAATAGACGACCTCGCCCCGGGCCCTCCTCCGGCGCGCCTCGTTCTCGACCGAGTGGTCCTCGGTGAGCCGCACCAGCTCGCCGTTCCTCAGGGAGAACGCGCGGGAGTCGCCCACATGGGCGACCCTGAGCCTCGAGTGGCGGACGCATCCCAGAGTGAGCGTGGAGCCGATCCCAAGGCCGGGGCTGATGCGAAGGCCGAGCCCGACGACCGCGTCGTTCGCCGCAGTCACGATCGCCTTCAGGTCAAGTTCGGTGTCCGCGGGAGCCGCGGCGACCGCCGCCGTGATGACGTCCACCGTCATCTGGGCCGCCTCCGCGCCGCCGGGGAGGCCGCCGACGCCGTCGGCGACGCCGAAGAGCCCCGTGGCCTCGTCAAAGAGGATGCGGTCCTCGTTCTCCTTCCGAACCCTGCCAATATCGGTGTAGCGCGCGGCGCGGACGGTGGTCATTGGGGTGAGCAAGGATAGGCGGGGGGGGCTCAGGTGAAAGGACGAAATTGCTCCTGCCTGTTCTCCCGGGTGAGCCGGACGAACGAGCGCTGGGGCAGGCCCTCCATGAAAAGGCGCCCGTAGGACTTGGCCAGGACGCGGCTGTCGAGCACCGTGACCAGCCCGCGGTCGGTGCGGGTCCGGATCAGGCGGCCCGCCCCCTGCCTGAACTTGATCAGGGCCTCCGGGAGGGTGAGCTCGTTGAACGGGTCGCCCCCGCGGTCCCGGATCAGCTCGGACTTCGCCTCCGCGATAGGCTCGGTGGGCGGGCTGAAGGGCAGCCGCGCGATGATCACCTGGGAGAGGGCGTCGCCCGGGACGTCGACGCCGGTCCAGAAGCTGTCGGTCCCGAAGAGGACGGCGTTGCCGGCGTCGCGCATCCGCTGGGCGAGCTCGGTGCGCGACAGGTCCGCGCCCTGCACGAGGAAGGGCCGTCCCTCCCGTGCGAACTGGGGCCCGACGGCCGCGGCGACCGCCTGCAGGTCGCGGTAGCTCGTGAAGAGGACCAGGGAGCCCCCCGCCACCCTCAGGCAGCAGAAGGCGACGTAGTCGGCGAGAGCGTCGATCGAGGTCCTCGACTCCTGCGACGAGGGAAGGGGGATGTCGGTCGCCACATACACGCGCATGTTGCGCTCGAAGTCGAAGGGGGACCCGGCGATCTCGGCCCGCGCGGCCGCCGCGCCCATCCTGGCCGCGAACGGACCGGTCTCGCCGCCTACGGCGAGGGTCGCGCTCGTGCAGACGACGCTGACGCCGGCGCCGAAGAGGCAGCGCTCCAGCTCGGGCGCCACGTCCACGGGCGCGCTCCTAAGCGTCACGATCGTCTGGCGGCGGCCACCCCTCTCCGCCCAGTAGACATGGCCCTCGTCGGAAAGGCACAGCCATGCGTCGATGCCGGCGCGCAGGGCGCGAAGGCGCCCCTTCTGCTCGAGGAGCTCGTCGCGCTCGCGTCCCTCCTCGAGGCCGTCCGCCGCCTTCGCGACGCAGCGCTCCAGCGCGGCGAGCGGCTCGCACGGCAGCGGCTCGGCGGCGCCGGCCGCGCGGATGCGGGCGACGGGGCGCTCCGCGAGGAGCGTGGTCGCCAGGAAGCCGAAGAACTGGCCCGAGGCCTCGAGGACGTCGGCGACCCGCTGGCGCAGCTCCGCGTCCGCCCGCTTGCCCATGATGCCGCGGCGCGTCTTGGGGTTGTAGAGGTGCCTGAGCGCCCGCTCCAGGCCTAGGCTGCTGAGCGAGAGGCCGAAGCTCTCCTCCGCGACCTCCGGAACCGTGTGCGCCTCGTCGAGCACGACGAAGTCGCCCGGGAAGAGGACCCCGTGGGCGTCCGGGCCCGCGCCCTCGGCCCGGGCGCCCCCTGCGCTGACCAGCGAGAAGAGGAGCGCGTGGTTGACCACGATCACCTGGGCGGAGCGCACCCGCGCCCGGGCGCGCTGGTAGAAGCACCGCTCGCAGTCGCAGGTGCGCCTCGAGCACGACGAGGAGTCCGCGTTCACGGAGTCCCACACCTCGGGGTTCGGGGGGGGCTGAAGGTCGTGGCGCAGGCCGGTCGGCGTCGCGGCGGCCCAGTCGGCGATCCGCAGGAGCTCGGCGTAGCCCGCGTCGTCAAAGAGGCTCGCCCTCTCCGCGAGCGCGTGGGACAGCCTCGTGGTGCAGAGGTAGTTGGACTTGCCGACGAGGACGGTGGAGGCGAACGCGGCGTAGCGGCGCAGCTCCGGGACGCCCTCGAAGAGGCGCCTGCAGAGGGGAAGGTCCTTCTTCTCCACCTGCTCCTGCAGGGAGATGGTGTGGGTCGAAACGATCAGCTGCCGGCCGCAGTCGGTCGCGTGGATGATCCCCGGCACGAGGTAGGCGAGCGACTTGCCGATGCCCGTCCCCGCCTCGAAGAGGAGCGGCGTGTCGTCCCGGAACGCCGCGGCGACCGCGTGGGCCATCCTCTCCTGGCCCGGCCGGTGCTCGAGGCGCATAACCTCCTGTAGCCAGCCCGCTTCCGAAAAGACCCTCGCGGCGAGCTCCGGCGCCCTGCTGGGGGGCGGCTGCGCGGGGGCTGCATCGTCGCGAAGGCCAATCATGGTCCGTGTCCCGCAAACGAAGGGGTCGGGCGACGGCCGGAGCAAATGAATTTGCATAGGTTTATTGCGCGGGCACGTTCTGATTCGATGAAGGAGGCAACCGGGCACGGGGAAGAGTGGGTTGACGCCCTCGTCCGGTTCCTGCGCGAGCAGCCGGGCGTCAACGCGGTGCGGGTCGACCCCGGGGCCCACAAGATCGCGATCGCGACGATCGGGCGCGAGACGCAGGCCGACCTGGAGGAGAGGCTGGCTGAGACGATCGCCGCCGTGGAGGCCGGCCTTCCCGCGCGAGAGGGCCCCGCGCCCGCCGGCTACAGGCTCCATCGCCAGGGCGGGGCGACGATTGTCGGACGCGAGACCTGCGAGACCGCGGAGAAGCTGTGGCTGTGGCGCGAGATCGAGTGGCCCGAGGCCGGGGCGGGCCAGGGGAAGGGCAAGGGCCTTGCACACGAGGACTGGCGCACGCTCGCGTTCCTCGCCGGCGGATGCGCGGTTGCCGGGATCTCGGGCACGCTCGTCGCGCACCTCGCCCCCGGCGTCCCGTGGCTCCCGAGGATCCTCTACGGGCTGGGGCTCCTGGCGGGGGGCTTCGACGCCGCCGCGGATTCCTGGGAGAACCTGCGCGAGGGCAGGATCGACATCCACTTCCTCATGCTCGCGGTGGCGATAGGCGCCGTCCTCATCGGCGCCTGGGGCGAGGCCGTCCTCCTGCTGACGCTCTTCTCGGCCGCCGGCGCCATGGAGGGCTACGCCCTCGACAGGACGCAGCGCGAGGTGAGCGCCCTCCTGAAGACGGCGCCGAAGAGCGCGACGCTCGTCCTCGCCGACGGCTCCGAGCGGCAGATCGACGTCGCCCTCCTCAGGCCAGGCCAGCGCGTGAGGGTGAGGCCGGGCGAGGCCTTCTCCGCGGACGGGATCGTGGCCAAGGGTGAGAGCGCGAGCGACGAGTCGACGCTCACCGGCGAGGCCGTCCCGGTCGGGAAGGCCCCCGGCGACCCGGTCTTCAGCGGCACGGTGAACCTCTGGGGAGCGGTGGAGTTCGACGTGTCGAGGCTGGCTTCCGAGAGCACGCTGGAGCGCATCATCCGCCTGATCCGCACCGCCCAGAGGATGCGGGCGCCGAGCGAGCGCTTCACCGACAGGTTCGGCACGGGCTACACGTACCTGGTCATCGGCGGCGCGCTCGCGATGTTCCTGGTCTGGTGGCTCGGCTTCGGCCTTCCGCCGTTCGAGAACGCGGGGGGCGTGCGCTCGGCCTTCTACCGCGCCATGACGCTCATGGTGGTGGCCAGCCCCTGCGCGCTCGTGCTTTCGATCCCGTCGGCGATTCTCGCGTCCATCGCGCGGGGCGCACGGCACGGGATCCTTTTCCGCGGGGGCGCGGCGCTGGAGAGGCTGGCCGACGTGGACGTGGTCGCGCTCGACAAGACCGGGACCCTGACGACCGGCGAGCTCTCGGTGGAGCGGATCGAGAGCTTTCCCGCGGGGCGCGAGCGCGAGGTGCTGGAGATGGCGGGCGCGCTCGAGGCCAAGTCGCAGCACCCCATCGCGAGGGCGATCCTCAGGCGCGCGAGGGCGGACGGGCTCGCGCTCCCCGAAGTCGAGGATTTCCGCTCGATCACGGGGCAGGGCCTGAAGGGCAGCCTCGACGGGTCCGCGCTTCTCCTCGGGCGCAGGGAGCTCCTCGAGGGCGGCCCGCTCGCCGCGTGGGCGAGGGACCTGCCGCCGGCCCCCGCGCAATTCAGCGAGGTCTGGGTCGTGGGCCGCGACCTGATCGGGCGCCTTCTCCTCAGGGACGCGATCCGCGCGGAGTCGGCCGGCGTCCTTCGCCAGCTGAAGGCGATGGGAGTGCGCACGGTGATGCTGACCGGCGACCGCAGGCACGCGGCGGAGGCGGTCGCCCGCGAGCTCGGGCTCGACGAGGTGAGGTCGGGCCTCTCGCCGGAGCAGAAGGTCGCCGCCGTCCGCGAGCTCCACGACGCGGGCCACACGGTCGCGATGGTGGGAGACGGCGTGAACGACGCACCGTGCCTGGCGGCGTCCGACGTGGGGGTCGCCATGGGAGCGCGCGGCAGCGACGCAGCGCTCGAGCAGGCCGAGGTCATCCTCATGAACGACAGGATCGAGAACTTCCTGGCGGCCCACCGGCTGAGCCGGCGCTCGCGCGCGATCATCAGGCAGAACCTCGGCCTCTCGCTCGGCGTGGTCGTCGTGATGGTGGTGATGACGGCCTTCGGCGCGGTGCCCCTGGCCGTCGGCGTCGCGGCGCACGAGGGGAGCACCGTCGTGGTCTGCCTCAATTCGCTCCGGCTGCTCTTCGGAAGGATCCGCTGAGAGGTCCCTAGTCGCAGATCCAGACCAGGTCGCCCGCGCGGACCTCGTCGTAGAGCTCGATGATGTCCAGGTTGCGCATGAGCACGCAGCCGGCGCTCAGCGGCTCCCCGATCCTCTCCTCCCGGTCGGTGCCGTGGATGTAGACGTACCGCGAGTGGGTATCCACGTCGCCGCCGAGGTTGACCCCGGGCTCGAGGCCCCGCAGCCAGAGGATGCGGCTCGTGATCAGGTTCCGGGTTCCCCGCTCATCCGGGGGGATCTCCGAGAAATGCCTGCCCGTCGCGACGCGGGAGTCGAACACCATGCCCGAGGGCTGGCCCCCCCCGATCCGTTCTGCGATCTCGTGCAGCCCGCGCGGGGTACCCAGCGAGTGCGCGACATTTGACGGGGGCAGTCTTGAAGTGGATACGACATAGGACTTTACGGCCGATCCCCCGCGGAAAAACTGGAGGGTGGAGGCCCCGATTCGCACCAGCAGGACCCGGTCTGCGGGCTTGATGCCGAGCGCAGAACGGGTTTTGTTGAACGATTCCCAGCAAGATTCTATGGAAAAGACGGCATCCTTCACGGTCGGTATCGTCGGCGCCACAGGCGCCGTCGGTCAAGAGTTGCTGCGCCTTCTAGAGGAGCGCAGCTTCCCCGTATCGTCGCTCAGGCTCTTCGCCTCGGCGCGGTCGGTCGGAAAGACCCTGAAATTCGCGGGCAAGGCGGTGGCCGTCGAGGAGGCGAGGCTGGGGGTGTTCACAAACGTGGACCTTGCGTTCTTCGCCGCGGGCGGCGCGGTGACCCGCGCGCTTGCGCCCGATGCCGTCAAGGCGGGCTGCCTCGTGATCGACAAGAGCTCGGCCCTCCGGCTCGACCCGGATGTGCCCCTCGTGATCCCGGAGATCAACCCCGAGGCGCTCCGGCGCCACAAGGGGATCATCGCCAACCCGAATTGCTCGACCGCGGTCGCGCTCATGGGGATCTGGCCCCTGCACGAGCGTTTCGGGCTCAAGCGCTACATCGCTGCCACCTACCAGTCCGTCTCTGGAATGGGCGCGGAGGGCGTGCGCGAGCTCGAGGCCCAGGTCCAGTCCCACGCCAAGGGGGACTCCGTCACGTCGAAGGTCTTTGCCCACCAGATCGCATTCAACGTGATCCCTCACGTCGACGCGTTCGGCCCGAACGGCTACACGGGGGAGGAGACGAAGATGATGCAGGAGAGCCGAAAGATCATGGGGCTTCCCAATCTCCCCGTCTCCGTGACCTGCGTCAGGGTCCCCGTCGTCCGCGCCCACTCGGTCGCGGTCAACGCGGAGTTTGAGCGCCCCGTCAGCGTCGAGGAGGCCCGCGAGGCCATTGCCGCGTTCCCCGGCGCCGAGCTTGTGGATGAGCCGTCGCGCAACGCCTATCCGACACCGCTTGATTTCAGCCGAAAGGTGAAGTGCGGCGTGGGGCGGCTTCGTGTCGACACCGCGCTCACCAACGGATTGGCATTCTGGGTGAGCGGAGACAACCTCTGGAAGGGGGCCGCGCTAAACGCCATCCAGAACGCGGAGCTGATGATCCGCGAGGGCATGATCGCGCCGAAGGCCGTGCTTGCCGCTGTTTGACCGGTTCGGACGCCTAGCTCAGTTGGTTAGAGCACCTCGTTTACACCGAGGGGGTCGGGGGTTCGAGTCCCTCGGCGTCCACCAGTTTGCAACAAACTGGTATTAAGTGTCTTATGTTATTGTTCTTAGATGTTTGGATTTGCCAGGCTAAGCGACCACATCGAGGTCACTCCACGACACCCATTTCCAAAAGGAACGTCTTTGGGGTGCGGACATGTACCCCGTAGACTGCGGTCCCAAGAACATGGGCGAAATCGGTGATGTCCGAAGTGACCAGGTAGTAGCACCACTGCCGATAGCTGAAAAGATCACTGGCTTGTCCTTCGTGGCGTCAAAGACGATGGGCCTGTCGATCACGTAGATCGATCCTACAACCTCAAGTTTCGGCCGGATGATGCGGTTCCAGCGGGCTGAGCCGGAAGGATGCTTTGAACACGTTCCTTTCGACTTCGGCCACGCAATAGTCGGCCGTAATGAGTCTCCACCCGGAACTCAGTCCGTGCTCGATCAGAACGTGGGACAATCCCTTGGTCGACCAGCAGGCAGCCAAGATCGTCGACGTATCGAGAAATACGGTCACTTCTTGACGAACTTTACGCTAGCGGCATCGGCCTCGTCATCCGTAACCCACTTCTTAATCGTTGCCGCAGGAATGTCGCGGATCGGAACAGTAACGGCAGGGTGAAGAAAAATCCCATCCGGCCTTTCTTCAGCGAGTAGAACCGCGTGATTCTTATCAAGCCGCAGCTTGCGGCGCAGCGCTATGGGCAGGGTGAGTGTTCCGCGCGGCGAAATCGTTATAGTCATGCTCATGCAGAAATGCTGCATTACTGAAATACGGAAGTCAATCGGAAGGACTGTGGAAACGGTTTAAGAGTCAATAGTGCCTGGTCGGGCTAGGAGGCGCCGTCGCCAATGCTTCACATCCTCGCCCACGAAGCATACGGCGGTTTTGCATGCAAAAGCGTGCAATCGACTGGAACTAAAGTGTAAGTTTCGCTCGGCAGCGTTCGAGTCCCTCGACGTCCACAAATATGCAAGATGTTATTGTAGAATAAATTATAGATCAGGTTCGCTGGCCAATCTGAACCAGTGCTGGTGGGATTATCCCACTTGATACCAAGTGGGATAAGTGCTTTGCTCGATGCCATGGATTATGTAATCAAGGACACCCATTTCGAGTTGCTCACGGAGATCCAGAAGACGGATGCCAAGAAGCGCCTTTCTCTTGGCTCGGCTGTGGAGGAGGCAGGTTCAACCTACAACATTTACCGCAATAGCCTTGGACAGATCATGCTCGATCCCGTGAAGGCGGTGCCGGCATACGAGACCTGGCTCTTCGACAACAAACAGGCTTTGGCCTCGGTCAAGCGTGGCTTGAAGGACTCAGCCGCAGGGCGGACCAAGAATCTCGGCTCATTCGCTGCTCACGCCAAGGATTGAGCCGTGAAGCGGCAACTGCGTTTTACAGACGAGTCCGCCGGGCAGCTCGAGATGCTGGCGGCCGACCCGGCGAGTAGGGGCCTTTACAAGCAGGTCTTGAAGACGCTGGGCTTGCTCGAACTCAACACACGGCATCCGGGCCTTAACACGCACGAATACCAGTCGTTGGAGGGCGTGAAAGGCGAGCGAGTATGGGAAGCCTACGCGCAGAACCAGACTCCCGGCGCCTACCGCGTTATTTTTCACTATGGGCCGGATGAGGGCTCCGGTAAAAAGCGCGTTCCCGTCTTGACCATCGTTGCCATTACCCCACATCCGTAGCGTGGCAGGTTTCCGACGTCACCCGGTTTGTCGCCGAGGAAATGGATGTGTCCTCAAGATTTTTCCAGGGCAACACTGAGTACGTTTCGAGCAATAGGCTGAAGAACTTCATGAGAGCTGGGCCCCGGCTGCAGGGCCTCTGCGACTCAACACGCGATTCCGTGCAACCGCCTGCAACTAAAGTGCCTGTTTAGCTCGGCGGCGATGGACTCCCTCGGCGTCCACCAGTCCATTCAATTCGGATCCCAACCTACCGAAATTGGAATAACGGTGCATCGAATCGATAAAGATGCTAGT
>CAYNLL010000047.1:11836-12062 GCA_964398015.1 uncultured Opitutaceae bacterium
CATATAATTGGTTGATCCCGAACCAACAGGGCCCGCTTCTGGGGCGCCTGTGTATCATGTCGCGACTGAATTCCATGCGCGTGACACTTTCCCTGCAATCGCAGGACGTTTCAATCGGTCATCGCGATTCCCTGGATGCCGTGCAAACTCCCCATCAAGCCCAGCAATTAACCGATTCAACTATGTCGCTACCTTCATAAGGAGATGATGTGAACATTCGCGCTAA
>CAYNLL010000048.1:0-12054 GCA_964398015.1 uncultured Opitutaceae bacterium
CTGCCGCTCTGGGACGCCGGCATCTGGAGCGGCGTTCCCCTCCTTGCGGGCTGGCTGAGCCGCACGCTACTGGTCGGCCGGCACGGGCGGGAGTGGTTCGAGGGAAGCTTCCTGCCGCGGTTCAAGCCGGTCACGACCGTGGCGCTGCTCGCCACTCTTGTCCTGATCTTTGCGCTCCAGGCGGAGAACATCCTCGGCCATCCCGTCGCCGTGCTCCTGGTCGCCGTTCCGATCGTCATCCAGGTGTACTTCAATTCTGGGCTTGTCTACCTCCTCATGCGCGCGCTGAGGGTCCCCCATGCCATCGCCGCCCCGGGCGCCCTGATCGGGGCCAGCAACTTCTTCGAGCTGGCCGTGGCCGTGGCCCTGACGCTGTTCGGGCCCTCATCAGGGGCCGCCTTGGCGACGATCGTCGGAGTGCTGGTCGAGGTGCCCGTGATGCTCTCCGTTTGCCGCATGTGCATGCGGAGCCGCGCGTGGTACGCCCGCGCCCTTGTGGCCGCATGAGAGGCCGCCGCAACGGCGGGGAAGGGGAGACGCCCTTCATTCGCGCCTGGGTCAGTAGAGGGGTTCGTTGTTCTTCGGGTCGGCCAACAGCGCCGTAAAGCGCGGGTCGTCGCGCAGCGGAAGCCAGCTCAGGTCGTACGCGGAGAAATGCACGTTCGTCCCGTACGGGACATGCAGCATGCGCGAGAACTCCGCGAGCGCCTCGTCCTTTTCGCCGGCCCAGGCGAGGATGCCGGCCCTTGCGCGGCTCACGTCGGGGCCGCCGGCGGCGTCCACGGACTCGGGCAGCAGCACGGCAAGCTTGCGCGCGACCGCCAGCGCGCCCTCCCGGTCGCCGAGCAGGGCGTCCGAAAACCCAAGGTAGGACAACGCCTGGAAGCCCGAAGGATGCTCCGCTAGCTCCTTCTTCACCGCGGGCAGGAGTTCCTGCGTGAGGGCCTTCGCCTTCGCCATGTCGCCGATGCCGACATAGTCCCAGGCCCGGTCGAGGTCCTGCATCCAGTGCGGCGAGCCAAAGCCGTCGAAGTAGCGCTGCTGCTCGTCGAGCCGGAGCGCCTCTGCCCAGTCCGAGCGGGTCCGAGCCCAGTTCTTTCGCAGGAAAAGGATCATATCCGCGCTCTCCGGCACGGGCTTGAGCCCGGCGAACCAGGCGTCGGCCTCGCCCGTCGAACCGCGCGCTGCAAAGGCGACCTGCACCTCCTGAAACCCCCAATAGGGCAGGTCCGGGTGGTCCGCGACCATGCGGTGGTACTCGGCCCGGGCCTCGTCGTAGTGGTGCAGGGCCAGAAGCACCTCGGCCAGCGTCGTCCGGTAGCGGCCGGCGTGGGGATCGAGCTCGAGCGCCCTGTGGAGGCTGGCCAGCGCGTCGGCCCAGTGTCCCTGCCTGCGGTAGATGAGGCCCAGGGAGCCATAGGCCTCCGAGGAGTTCGGGCGCAGGTCGAGCAGTCGATTGTACTGGGAGGCGGCGCGCGCGTAGTCGCGGTAGCCGTAGTAGTAGTAGTCGCCCTGCATCTCGATCACCACCGGGTCGTCCGGTGCGAGGCGCGTGGCCGTCTCGATGGCCGCCTTGGCCTTCGCCATCCGCTCGTCCGAAAGGTCGGTCTCGTTGAACTTCTCGTAGGCATCCAGCGCCGCGAGCTGCGCCCACGCTTGCGCGAAACCGGGGTCCAGCTGCACCGCGTCCGCGAGCCACGCCTCAATGGCCGGGAGGGAATCGGTCGTCCCGGTGTTGCGGGACGCCCGAGCTTTCAGGTAGAAGTCATAGGCGGCGGAATTCGTGGTCGGCTTGGCCTCGAGGAGGGACTTTTCCGCCGGCGAGATCGCGGCCTGCAGGGCCTCGGCTATGGCCTGCGCGAGCTCGGCCTGGATCGCGAACACGTCGGTGATGTCGCGGTCGTAGGCCTTGGCCCAGACGTGCTCGTCGGTGGCGGCTCGGATCAGCTGGCCCGTGACGCGGACCTTGCTGCCCGCGCGCCGGACGCTTCCCTCGAGGATGTAGGCGACCCCCAGCTCCCTTGCGATCTGGCCGATCGGCTTGGTGGTGCCGCGGTACTGCATGACGGACGTGCGCGAGACGACGTGGAGGTCGCGGATGAACGAAAGGTTGGTCAGGATGTCCTCATGGACGCCGTCGGCGAAGAATGCGCTCGCGTCCTTCTCCTCGCTCATGTTCTCGAACGGCAGCACGGCGATGGACTTCTCGTTCACGGCGGGTGCGCGGACGGCCGGTTCCGCGGCGGGCGTGGCCTTCGCGGACTCCGGGGCCGGCCCGGGCCTTCGCCCGACATAAAGCGCGAGCGCGACACCGGCTGCGACCGCCGCGAGCGCGCCCCATGTCCATTTCGGCAGGCCGGAATGGGCTGCTGCGGGGTGCGGGGCCGCGCTTGCCGCCGCGGCGTGCGGGTGGCCCATCGCCGGCTGGACGGTGAGGCCGGGCGCCTCGAGCAGGCGCTTCACCTGGCCCACGAACTCGGGCGTGGGGACGCCGTGGGCCAGCCGCGTCCACTGGTAGCGCATGAACTCCTCGGGCACGAGCGCCGCGGATTCCAGGGTCTCGTCGATCACGATCGGAACGATGAACGCGACCCCGGCCGCCATGTCATGCGTGCGCTCGACGCCCAGCTTCCACTCGCGCCGGAAATACCCCTCGAACCGGGATTGGGTGTGCTTGGAGATGATCGGGACGAAAAGACTGCACTCGCGGATCTGCCTCTTGATCTTCGCGTCCCAAGCGTCTCCGCCCCGCAGCTCGTTCTGGTCGAACCAGACCTCGACGCCGAATGCACGGAGTGCGTCCGCGACGCGCCGGGCCGCCTCGGCATCCTCGCGGGAATAGCTGAGGAAAATGGCTCGGCTTCCCGCGCTGGGAGTGGCGTCCGGCATGAGTTATCCGCATCTATGGCAACATGCTTGGACGTTGCCAACCCAAAGATGTTGATTCCGCCGATTGGGCCCTGCGGGCGCCGTGGGCCGGCCCGCGCCCGTGTCCGTCCCGAACCCACGATGGGTAATCACCGGGCGCCGACATCCACCACGAGCGGCGCTCCGAGGCGCTCGCGGTAGGCGCGGACGTAGCCCTCCCAATCCTGCTCCTCCGGGAAATCGCCGCTCTTGCTCCAGCCCGCGCCGAAGTAATACACGAGCGGCTTGCCGACTTCGGCCCTCGCGAGGATGAGCTCGTTGGATACAGGAGGATAGCCCTCGACCCCGGGGACGGACAGCTCGGCCGCGGTCGGCGCGGGCAGGGTCTCCTTCTCGGCCGCGAAGGCTATGCTGCCAGCGGGGACGACGACCGCGCAGGCGATATGGCCGCGGTCGCGGTCGGGGGGCTGCCAGTAGGACATCCACCCATCCCGTGGGTTGCGCGTCCAAATGCCGCCGGAGCCGGGTCGCCCCGCGATGCCTATGCCCACGGTGAGGGCGGCGGGAAGATTGCTGGCCAGGACGCTCGAGGCGCGGCACATGTTCGAGCCGGCGTCGATGCTGATCCGCCGGGTCTCGGACACGGTCCTCCCTCCTGCGTCCCACGCTCCGTAGGCGAGCTCAAACACCGAGCGGACGGGCCCTGTGGTGATGACGCGCGCGCTCTCGAAATTGGCGGAGACATGGAGGCTCTTGCCGTCCCAGATGCCGATCCCGCCGCAGCCGCGGCTGCGCCCGACGCGGTAGTCGTCCATGCCGTCGCCGTGGTCGTTGTGGTAGTCCCCGTTCCTGTACCACTCGTCCACGATCAGGCGCCGGGTGCGCTTGACCCAGACGTCGACGCCGCTGCTCACGGTGCCTTCGCCCTTTGCGAGCGCCAGCTGGTAGACGCGGTGCGCGATCCGGTCGCTCTCCCAAGCCATGTCGTTGAAGCGCTCGGGCACCAGGCGCGCGAAGGTCCTGACGACAAAGGGAGGGGCGGCCGCGAGGAGGGAGGCGTCGAGGAGGACGAACCTGCGCCTTTCGCCCGGCGCCAGGTCCACCTGAAAGACAACGGTGTCCCACGAGGGTCCGGCCTCGGAGGCGTAGGCCTGAGAGGGCACGATGCGCGACGAGAGGCCGTCCATCACGGCGGGCCGCTCCGGCGCGAAGCCCTTGGGTCGGCTCAGCTCAACGGTCTCGCTCCCGCGCCAGAACGGGGACGGATTGGCGACATCGACGGCGACCGCGCCGCCGCCGGCCTGGCGCAAGACCTCCATCCGGTAGACCTCGCTGCCCGCCAGCAGGAACGCGCCGACGCCGTAAACCTCGGTCGCGTCCCCGGGGAAATTCCTGGGGTCCGCCCCGATGGGCTGGACGTGCGTCAGCCTTCCGTCCGCGTCGACACACTCCCCGAGCGCCCTCCATCCGCGCTGGACCGCCTCGCCGTACGTGGAGCGCTCCAGGAGCCCCTGGTTGATGCCCCACGCCAGCGCGTAGACATAGAATCCCGATCCGCTCGTCTCCTTCATCGGATAGCTGGACGGGTCGAGGAGGCTCGCGTGCCACAGCCCGTCGGGTTGCTGGCAGGCCTTCACCTTTTCGGCCATCTCGGCGAAGAGCCTCTCGAACCGGGGCCGCTCGGGATGGTTGCACGGCAGAAACTGGAGGGTGCGCACCAGGCCGGCCATCACCCAGCCGTTGCCGCGGCTCCAGAATACCTTGCGCCCGTTCGCCTCCCGCTTGTCGAGGTAGGTGCTGTCCCTGAAGAAGAGGTGCTCCTCCCTGTCGTAGAGGAAATCGGTCGTCCGCCACCAGTTTTTCACGGCGAAGTCGAGGTAGCGCGTGTCGCCGGTCGCGCCGTAGAGGCGCGCCCAGGCCGGCGGCCCCATGAACAGCGCATCGCACCAGGACCAGTTCTCGAGGCTGCTGCCCGAGTAGCCCGTGAAGGCGAGGCTCCTCACCTGGGACGGGTTCGCCAGGACGGCGTCGAGCCGCTCCCGAAGAGGCTCGATCATGGCCTTCTCGCGGTAGAGGAGGTAGAGCTCGGCGTAGGTCTGGCCGATGCAGAGGTCGTCCGCCATGTAGAGCCGGGGGCCGGGTTTCCACGCCTCGGCCTCGCCCATCGCCCGCATGGCTTCCCTGTACCTTGCATTCCCGGAAACCCCGGCGAGCGCCATCAACCCGGCGCTTCCGGCCCCCTGCGTCCAATCCGTGGCGGAGTGCGCGCTCGGGTGCGCGAGTTGCCAGTCCGCGACGCGTTCCATCGAGCCAAGGATGGAGGCGGGCCCGGGCTCGTGGCCCGCGGGCTCGCCGGCCAGACAGGCAGCCATGTTTGCAACGCCGAGAATCCAGCAGGGGAGCCTGCGCCAGCGACCGGGGGTTTTCATGGTCTTGGGGGGGGAGGCCAAGGCTTGGACGAACTTTCGGGAGAACTCAATTCAGGTCGGCCCGCCAGGTTCTTGCCATCGCGTCCGTTTGGAGCGATGCTGGGCGAGTCCAGGCAGCCACCATGCGCGTCCCCCTCCTCATTCCCGTCCTTGGCGCGTGCGTGCTCGCCTCCGTTCCGGGCGTGTGCCCGGGCCAGTCGGCCGATCGCCTGCCCCTGGAACTTAATACCTTCAGCAAGGACGGGCAGACCGCAGCGGGCTGGACCGCCTGGGCGCCGAGGGACGAGATCCGGCCGAGGTGCTACGTGGACACGGTGCACTTCCGCTCCGCCCCTGATGCGCTGGCCATCTCGGGAAACGGCAATCCCGCCGAGTACGGCGGCTGGTTCTACCAGGTCAACGGCCTCAGGGCGGGGCAGTTCTACAGGCTGACGGCCTATTACAGGACGCAGGCGGTGCCCCATGAGATGCGCCAGGTCGTGGCCCGGCTCGATTGGCAGGATGATCATGGGAAGCGTGTCGGGCAACCCGACTATGCGTACGAGACGTCGGTCGACGGGGATTGGAGAAGGGTGACGCTCTGCGTCCCCGCGCCGCCGCAGGCGGCGGGCGCCAGGATCGAGCTCAGCCTGGGCTGGGCCGCAGAGGGGACCGTGTGGTGGGACGACATCCGAATTGAGGAGGCGCCGCCGCCTCCCGCGCGGTGGGTCCGCGTCGGGACCGTCTCCCTCCACACCCACAATAACCCGGATAACGTGGGAGCCTACCTCAAGGCGCTCGACGAGATCGCGAAGGAGAAGCCGGACATCGTGTGCCTGGGCGAGGAGATCCTCGTCGAGGGGAATTGGATCCCCTACGCGAGCGCAGCGGAGGAGATTCCCGGACCGAGCACGCGGCGCCTGGGCGACTGCGCGCGCAAGTACGGGATGTACATTGTGGCCGGCCTCACCGAGAGGGCGGGTACCGTCGACTACAACACGGCGGTCCTGATCGACCGGCAAGGGAACGTGGCGGGCAAGTACCGGAAGGTCTATCTGCCGCGCGAGGAGGTCGAGGGCGGTCTGACGCCGGGAGGGGATTGCCCGGTTTTTGAGACGGATTTCGGAAGGATCGGGATGATGATCTGCTGGGACGCCGAGTACGCCGATGCCGCCCGCGCGATGGCCGTGCAGGGCGCGGAAATCCTGTTCGTGCCCGCTGCGGGCGGCTACCTCACGCTCCTTAAGGCCCGGGCGCTCGAGAACCACCTCTACGTCGTCTCCTCGGGGTACGATGTCGAGTCGGCCATCATAGACCCCACGGGCAAGGTCCTGTTTGCGACCCTCGAATCCGGCGTCAACAAGACCATGTCCATCGACCTTTCGCAGCGGTTCACGGATCCCTGGGAGGGAGACATGCGGCCCCGGTTTCACAAGGAGCTGCGGACGGATCTGCCGCCGCTTTCCTCGGGGATCAAATAGCTGCCAGTAGCGGTTTTGGGTCAGTCGGTTGTCACAAGGCGTGAAGAATGCCGCTTGGCCGGACTGAGCCCAAGCCGTCCCCCAAAATGAGCACCCAGAAGAACCTCGTCCTGCTTCTCGCAATTCTATCGACGTGGATCACGCCCGGCATCGCTCAAATCTCGTGGAGCAACCGGAGCCCCGCGGGAATCACCGATGCCATCTGGTGCGTGACCTACGCCAACGGTACGTTCGCCGCGGTGACGGACCAGGGGAACCTGTTGACGTCAACCGACGGACTGACGTGGAGCACCCAAGCCATTGATTACGGCGTATGGCTGGTATCCATAGCCTATGGCGACGGGATTTGGGTGGTGGTCGGCGCCTATGGCACAATTCTCGTCTCGCCTGATTTGAAGACTTGGACGAGGGCCGATTCGCCGACCACAAACCGACTAAACGGTGTCCTCTTCATCCCAAATGCCGCGCTGGGTAATTACTGGGTGGCCGTGGGCGAGGCGGGCACAATTCTCTCCTCGTCCGATGATATCCATTGGACCTCCCAGTTGTCAGGGGTGAGCGGCTCCCTCCACGGCATCACGATCGACGCCGACTTTGATGTCTGCGGGGCAAACGGGGTCATCCTTCAGGGGAAGGCCCTCACCTCGGTGGCCAGCCTGAACATCTCGCCCTTCAACCCGTATCTCGTGCCGACGACCCAATACCTGGAGGCCATTCTTATCCCGCAGACCACGCTGCCGGCGCCGAATTATTACTGGCCGTATCCCTACAATCCCATCGCCGTGGGTGACGGCGGCACGGTGCTCACCGAGGGTGCTTCACTCGGGACGGCGGTGATTTTGTATTGGTACAAGGCAAACACGCCTGGCACAGCGGCGACCTTTCGGGGGCTTGCGTTTGGCAACGGCACGTATGTGGCGGCGGGTGACCAGGGCATGCTCCTCACGTCATCGGACAACGGCAACAACTGGCTCCAGCGCTTCGCGGGCGACAGCCCGTCAACAGTGAGCACGGCAACGCTCCTGAGTGCGGCCTACGCGGAGCCGCTGCAGCGCTTCGTGGTCACCGGGTCGGGCGGCACCATCCTCGTCTCCGACGCCGCCCCAACCGTTTTCGGAAATGTGTCGACCCGTGGGTACGTCAGCAACAGCCAGACGTTGATCGGCGGGTTCTATGTCTCTGGCAACGCACCCAGGACCATCCTAATCCGCGCGGATGGCCCCGTCCTCGGCACCTTCGGCGTGCCGAGTCCGCTTCCTGATCCCGTCCTCACCGTCTACAACAGCACCGGCGCTGTCGTTGCGACGAACACGGGATGGGGGACCAATGCGGTTCCGGAGGCCCTTTCCGCGGCTGCGCAGCAGGTGGGGGCATTTGCCCTGCCTAATTCAAGCCTGGACTCGGCTCTGTTGCTGACGCTGCAGCCGGGAGCCTACACCGTGGAGATCACATCGGCCGGCAAGAACTCCGGCACCGCGCTGTTCGAGGCTTACACTGACTAGCGAACCCGTGCTGCCGCCGCTGTGCTGCCGCCATGACCGATATAGGAGAGAGTGCGAGGCCTAGTTGTAAGGCACCTCATAGACCCCAGCCAAGGAGACTCCTGTTGAGCTGTTGACTCCGGAAACCTGCATGGTGTACGCGCCAGACCCCAATGACACGACCAATGCGCTGTCGGCGCTGCCCGACGGCAGCGTGAAAGCCCCAACTTCTGAGTATCCGACAATCCGATAAGGTTCGCATCAAACTACACCGATTCGGAAACCGGATTGGTTTACTATGGCCAAAGATATTACAATCCGACGTGGGGCAGGTTCATCAACAGGGACCCGGCTGAAGAAACCGGCGGGGTTAACCTTTACGGCTTCTGCGAAAACGACGGAATAAACAGGTTTGACGCCGGCGGAATGGGGTGGGTGCTCGAGGGCGTGCAGATCCCTGAGACCATCGAGCAACCCATTTACAACGACTGGGGAGATGTTACCGGATATTATGACGAAATAATCGGATATATATACGGTTCCCAGTGGGTGAACGTTCCGCCTTACTCCTCTAGCCCGCCCCCGACGGGCGTGTTTAGTCCCGTGGCATCTCCACCAGCAAAAGGTTCACCTCCTGTTACTATTTCGGTGCCAACTCTTCCTCATTCAGCCCCAACTAATATAGGTGCAAGCTTGAGCAGCATAGAAGGTGACATTGTCATGTCGTTGTTGATAAATGAGGTGCCATTTAAGGGTGATAAGCAATATGTAAGTCTAGCAAACTCTGAGGCCGCAATGCTTGCGATCGCATGGGAGCTGTATAATCGATTAAATACAGTACCTCCGGGGTATACACAGCATCAGATCGCAAATGTGAATGTATCGGGACCTGGTACAATTCAGGCCTATACGAAGATAATCACCGCTCCAGGACAGTTTCAAAATTTCTCAACGGTCGACAGCAAGGGGAATTGGGTTATCGCGTCATCTGTAGCTAACAAGATCCAGAGCATTGTTGCTCTCGCAAATTTAGGTTCACCGGGAGATATAGCTGCCGAAGTTAACTACGCCATCACTCTTGCAAACGAACTTGAGTCAGGATCGAATCTTCCTCCAGATCCTTTCGCCTCCCAAGGGGGAACTTTCGGCGGAGAAGCAACTGGAAATGCCCCAGGTGGCAATTTTGTTTACGTAGGTACTCTGGGTGGCAATGATTTCTTCACATTGAGACAGCTTGTGCCTAATAACCCTCGGATGGGAAGTAAACCCGGCCCGATTACAGTTCCAAAGGTACCTCCTCCCGGAGTAAGATCTCAATGAAGTCAAAATATCCATTCGTGATAATTCAGTGTATATTAAAGTGGACCATCGCCACAGTCGTGTTGTCCGCTCCTTCGCTCCCATGCTACGGATCGAGTACAGGCCATTTGGTGGAGGATAATCTCCAGAAAGACTATATATTCGAGAAGCTGGAGCGATTAATAGAGCGAGAGAAAAGGGATACAGAGAAGGTTAACGTATTCTTCGCGTATCGGCTTGAGCATGAAGACTGTATCTTTTGGAGGGAGGGTCGGATGTTGCTTCATACAACCTTGGACCCTTTTCTTGATAAGGACCTTCCGGTTGACAAGGTGTGGGATATGCGGATATTGGGTTCGACAAACCCGACATTTGTGGATGACGAATCAGAAATGGGTAGCGACGATCCAAATGTTACGACGTTTTTGATCCGGAAAGCCACTGTGAGGAAGATGGTATTCGATTGTGTATGCTACGGCGAAATGATAGTTATAAAGAGAACGGTAGCTTACGGTAAAATCAGCTATCATGTAGAAGTTTATGCTTCGAGTAAGTCCCGATAGTCAAATGCGGTGTTAGAAAGAACAGTGAACCCGCGAGCCAACCAATGCACTACGGATTCCGGTGTGCCAAGTGAGTTAAGGTTGGCTTGAAGCAGCTTCTCGGCTACGAACCCTCCAAGTGACAGGAGGAAAGATTGCCTACGTCAGACTGAACACCCCAATGCCTTGCCCGCCTCGTGGCACTTGTCCTCGGTCAACCGCGGGAGCGCCCGCCGCCTCTTTCATCGGCGATGTGCCCGAGCAGAACTGTAGTAGGGATGCGACTGCTTGGCCTATGTCACCACACAAATGGGCGCGACGGCAGCTCGGGGCAAGGACTGAAAAATCGCAGTTCCCGCGTCTCTACAGTGCAATATCTGGCCATAGATATTACAATCCAACGTGGGGAAGGTTCATCAACAGGGACCCGGCCGAGGAGGCCGGCGGGATCAACCTCTACGCATTCTGCAAGAATGATGGAATAAATGGCTACGATCTAGGCGGACTTTCGCCAAACGATGGTTTCACTGGAGATGATGGCGGAATACCAATCATCAGTCCGCCCGATGATCCAGGATACGGTTCGATTGGCGAAGATCCAGGGCAAGGTGGTTCGAACGAACCAATTCCATTTCCGGGCATTCCAACACTGCCACCGGTTGGTCCGGTTTCTCCGCCCACTCAAACACATTCCCAGCCACCCGGAGCAAATCCGTTGAACCCAAACGGTCCGATGGTGTTGACGTTTCAAGGTATTACTCTTACGCAATTCATCACAGCAGAGAATTTCAAAACGGGCCAATTCCAGGCAGTTGCTGGGTTTTCCGGCCTGCCCGCGAACGCGAATGGCCTTATTATCCAATCGATTACGATTCACGAGTCATTTCGCGGACCAAACGGTTACGTAACGACAGATGCGAGCGGCCGACCGTCTCCTATCGATTATACGGGCTTCGAAGCTTGGCAGGTACAGAACGGCGTAATCGGTGAAACGATAAATGGCAAATTCGAGCCTTTGAGTTTTTTTGGAGAGGCCCCGGTTGGCGATACATTCAACCTACCAGGATATCTCGGAAAACAAACTCTTGTGAGTGGTAGCATCGAAACTATCACCACCGATATGGTATTTGTTCCTGGATCTGGTGCTCCACCCTCCGGTTGGGAGATGGATACCAATAGAATGCTCGATGCGACTACTCCATCAGGCTATTATATCTGGTACACACAGGACGGTAACAATTTGCCGGGTTGGAACCCAGATGTTGGACTACAAAGAGAATTTAGCGCCACTTATAGCACGACATCGACAGTCGTGAATGGAGTTCCAAATTCATGGACGTTGACACAAGCCTATGTGGGATACATTGCCCCTCCCAGTGGCTACAATCCCTTACCTCCGCCGCCACCACCAGTGCAACGGTCAATTCCGAAGAATCCCAGTAAGGCGAATCCGCTCTAACCTTGTTTGGGAAACAATAATCTTCATTTATATGTCACAAAGAACTGGCGGTCTATCATTTCTTCTTGTGCTCGCAGTTAGCACCACGTCTCTATTTTTGCGCGCGAGCGAGGAACATGCAGTAAGCGCAAGTTCGGACGAGGTGCTTCAGCTGCTAGTTTCATGTCCAAGTTGGTCGGATACTGCCGTCGACGATAAAGTCACGCGTGCGAAGATCATGGATATCATGGAAGCTGCATCTAAACAAGACAATGCACACATTTTAAAAGGAATGGAAGAATACCTAGATATCATCTTTGGTCGCAGACAGACGATCGGCAATATTCGGCCCGATATCTATAATTTGATCATATTAACGAGATGTGTATTTCGTGTGCCAGAACGAATTCCATGGGATGAATATAATAAATGGAATAGAAAGAGCATTCCGCCGTGGTGGCAGCGTGGAAAAAATGGTTACATGAACCTTCTTTGGCCGCTCGCTCTTGATTCAAAGAAGCAGTTAATTCTGGTGGG
>CAYNLL010000049.1:0-11887 GCA_964398015.1 uncultured Opitutaceae bacterium
GTGTTGGCGTCAAAGAACCGGAAGCTCAGCCTCTGGAGCTTGTCGTAGATCTCGGAGCGCAGGTCCACGACCAGCTTCTGCTGGACCAGGATGTTGACCTTCACGGCGTAGACGTAGTTCAGGACCGCCCTCATGCACGAGAGGGCCAGGATCAGCACCCCAAGGATAGCGAGGACGGACATGGGGTGCAGGCCCGCGGGAAGCGCGAAGTGCAGGAAGCGGACGGGCCTGAGGGGGGCGGGCACCGATCCCGGATGCCCGACGACCTGCCGGATGTAGTCGATTCCGATGCCGGTGAAGCTCAGGCCGAAGAGCCCCATCGTCAGGAGCAACAACTGGATGCACAAGACCTGCACGCACCTGAGGCGGTACCTCCAGGCGAGCCCGAATAGCCTGCGGATCAGCTCCGCGTTGGAGGGTCCGGCTCCTTCGGTATTCAGCAGGGCTCCCATTTGGGAGCCAACGTAGTTGGACTCACGCCCGGTGCACGAAATATCTGCCGGAACCCGAGGGGACGCGCCCTAGCGATTGGTCCCACCGGGCGGCGGGGCCCCTGGCGGCAGCGCGGCGGGCTGCGCCCCGTTCGCCCCCCCCTGAAAGGCCTTCTCGCGCTCCAGCCTGCGGCGGCGCACTTCGGCGGCGACGGCATCCAGCCTCTTCTGCTCGTCCGCGGGCGACGGGAGCTGGGGAGCCCCCGCAAACGCGGGTCCCCCCGACGGGGCGGCGCCAGCCGACACCACCTTCGACGCCCGCATCGCGAGGTGCATGTTGCGCCCCTGGAAATCCACAGTGGCGCTGTCGTTCGCGGGGTCCGCCGCCTTCACGACGAAGTCGTTGCCGGTCTCGTTGACCCTGACCCAGACGCTTGTCTTCTTGGCCGTGTCGTAAATGCAGCAGGCGATGCCCTGGGAGGTCGCCATCATCCCCCGCAACTCAACCGGCCCGGACGGCCCACCGGGCTGCCCCGGAGTCCCCGCCATGTTCGCCGGGAGAAAGGGCGACGCGGGCGCCAGATCGGCGCAGCGGGCGCCCGGCTCCCCGAGGGCCGCCAAGAGCATGACCAGACCAGCGCGATAGGTGCGATGCGGACCCATTTTATACCACGTGTGCAATAGACTGACGCACGTCCCCGGGTCAAGTGACCTCCAGAGTCTCTGTCGGGATCCGACGCGACTGCGCCGTGGACGTCCAGGCTGGCGATGAGGGCTCGATGGGCCGGTGTGCTCTCGTCTACTCACCCGGCGGGCCGCCGGCGCTTGGGGACCAACGGCTGAGGATGCCGGATCTTGGCGCCTGACGGGCCATCATCCGGGTCTCTGCTGGACGGCTTTTTAAAGTGGTGATTAGTTTGGAAATCCCCGGACGATTGAACAAGGATTACCGTCCGGGCTTAGCCGCCATCAAGATGCTTAAGTTAAACATCTTAAGTCAAACAATCATCCAAAGCCCTTCATGCGCATGCCCAAGGCCGATTTAACAAAGCCCAGAATCGCCCGGAGGGCCGGGCGGCTCGGCGTCCTCGGGTTGGCAGTCGCCCTCTCCGTATGCGGGTGCGCCCGGACGGCCCAAAAGGGGTGGCAGGGATACCTGGAGGGGGACTTTGTCTATGTCTCCTCGCCCCTGGCCGGACGCCTGGAAAGGCTCGCGGTGGCCAAGGGCTCGCGGGCCTCCGCGGGGGCCACGCTCTTCGAGCTCGAGCACGCGGCGGAGGCGGCCGCGCTGCGCCAGGCCGAGCAGGAACTGCTGGCCGCCAAGGCGCAGCTCGAGGACCTCAAGAAGGGCTCGCGGCCCGAGGAAATCGCCGCCCTCGTGGCGCGCCTGGGATCGGCGAAGGCCGAGGCCGAGCTGTCCCGGCTGGACCTCGAACGCCAGGAGGCCCTGTTCAAGTCGGGGGCCATCTCACAGAGCGACTACGACCACGCCCGGCTGACGCACGCGGCCAACCTCCATGCCGTCGCCCAGAACACGGCCCAGCTCGAGACGTCGCGCCTGGGCGGCCGCACCGACGCGGTCGCCGCCGCCGCCGCCGCCGCGCGGGCCGCGGGCGACGCCGAGGCGCACGCACGGTGGAGCGTCGACCAGAAGGCGCAGCCGGCGCCCTGCGACGCGCTCGTCTACGACACGCTCTACCGCGAGGGCGAATTCGTGCCGGCGGGCAGCCCCGTCGTGTGCCTCCTGCCCCCGGCTAACCTCAAGGTGCGCTTCTTCGTCGCGGAGCCGGACTACGGGAGCCTCAAGGCGGGTGACACCGTCACCGTCTCCATCGACGGGCTGCCGTCGCCCCTCGGGGCGACGGTGAGCTATATGTCTCCGCAACCTGAATACACACCCCCTGTCCTCTACAACAGGGACAACCGGGCGAAGCTGGTCTACATGGTCGAGGCCGTGTTCGCGCGCGGGGCGGCGGCCGACCTGCACCCGGGCCAGCCCGTGGACGTCCACGCGCCCGGCCGATGAGCCCCGCGGGCGACCTTGCGATCGACGTCACCGGGGTGACGAAGCGCTTCGGCTCCAAGACGGTCGTCGACGGGATCGACCTCCAGGTCGCGCGCGGGGAGATCTACGGCTTCCTCGGGCCCAACGGGAGCGGCAAGACCACGTTCATCCGCATGCTCTGCGGCCTGCTCACCCCGGACGCCGGCTCCGGCACGTGCCTCGGCCACGACCTCCTGACCGGGCAGGCCCTCATCAAGCGCGAGGTCGGCTACATGACCCAGGCCTTCAGCTACTACACCGACCTGAGCATCCGGGAGAACCTGGACTTCATCGCGCGCCTCTACGGCCTCGCCGACCGCGCCGCGGCCGTCCAGCGGAGCCTCGAGCGCCTGGGCCTCCAGGACCGCGGCGGGCAGCTTGCCGGCGAGCTTTCCGGGGGCTGGAAGCAGCGCCTCGCGCTCGCCGCCTGCCTCATCCACAAGCCGAAGCTGCTCCTGCTCGACGAGCCGACCGCGGGCGTGGACCCGAAGGCCAGGAGGACGTTCTGGGACGAGATCCACCGCCTCTCCTCCGAGGGGATCACCATACTCGTGACGACGCACTACATGGACGAGGCCGAGCGGTGCCACCGGATCGCGGCAATCTCGCACGGGATCTTGCTGGTCCGCGGCACCGTGGACGAGGTGGTCGCCGGCGCGAAGCTCGCGACCTGGTCTATCACCGGCGGCGACCTCGGGCGCCTCGCCGACGAGCTCCGCGGCCAGCCCGGGGTGGAGCAGGTCGTCCCCTTCGGCAACACGCTCCACGTGAGCGGCCATGACGCCGCGGCGCTGGAGGCGGCCGTGACGCGCCTCGGCGCGGCGGGCCATGCGTGCACCCGCGTCAGCCCGGGCCTCGAGGACGTGTTCATCGGGCTGATGGACGAGACCCGGATCCCCGCCGGCTGACGCATCCTCCATGGGCCGCTTCACTTTCCACCGCCTGTGGGCCGTCGTGCTGAAGGAGTTCATCCAGATGCGCAGGGACCGCGTCACGTTCCTGATGATGATCGGCGTCCCCCTGCTGCAGCTGACGCTCTTCGGGTACGCCATCAACTCCGACCCCAAGCACCTCCCCACGGCGCTGCGCCTGGCCGACCAGGGGCCGTTCGCCCGGACGCTCGTGGCGGAGATGCGCAACAGCGACTACTTCAACGTCGTGCGGATCACGGACTCCGAGGCGGAGGTGGAGCGCCTGCTGCGCCTGGGCGACGTCCAGTTCGTCGTCGACATCCCCGAGGACTTCACGCGGCGGGTCATCCGCGGGGAGCGCCCCACCGTGCTCGTCGAGGCCGACGCCACCGATCCCGCGGCCACCGGCCCCGCGATCTCGGCCGTGAGGGCGCTCGCCGACACGGCGATCGACCGCGACCTGACGGGAGCCCTGGGGCACCTGCGCGCCACGCCCGGCCCGGTCGACTTCGAAGTGCACGCGCATTACAACCCCGAGAACATCACCCAGTACAACGTCGTCCCTGGCCTGATGGGCGTCGTCCTCACCCTCACGATGGTGGTCATCACGGCCCTGGCGATCACGCGCGAGCGCGAGCGGGGCACGATGGAGAACCTCCTCGCGACACCCGTCCGGCCGTTCGAGGTGATGGTCGGAAAGATCCTCCCGTACATCGCCGTGGGCTACGTGCAGGTCACGCTGATCCTTATCGCAGCCAAGTACCTGTTCGACGTCCCCATGATCGGGAGCCTCGTCCTGCTCTACGCGATCTCGCTGCTGTTCATCGCGGCGAACCTCGCGATGGGCATCACCTTCTCGACCCTCGCGAGGAACCAGCTCCAGGCCGTGCAGATGGCCGTCTTCTTCTTCCTGCCCTCGCTTCTCCTCTCCGGGTTCATGTTTCCCTTCCGAGGGATGCCGCAATGGGCCCAGTGGATCGGAGCCTGCCTGCCCCTCACGCACTTCCTGCGTATCGTCCGCGGCATCCTGCTCAAGGGGAACGGCCTCGGCGAGATCGGCCCGGAGATCTGGCCCATCGCGCTCTTCGTGGTCATCTCGATGACCATCGGCCTGAAGCGCTACCGGCAGACGCTCGACTAGACGCCTCCCTGGCCCGCGATCTGCCGCGCCACTGGGCCGTCCAGGTGCATGACCGACGTCGGGTAGGCGAAGGACACGCCGCGGGCCGCGAAGGCCCGCAGGATCGCGATGTTGACGCGCTCGCGCACCGCCATGTGCGCCTGCCAGTCCGGGTCGGACGTGAAGTAGAGGACCTGGACCCTGAGGGATGAGTCGGCGAAGTCCGAGAAGCTCACCACGACCAGGTCCTGGTGGACCCCGGGGTCGGAGCGCAGCAGCGCGCGCACGTCGTCGAGCACGGCCTGCAGCTTATCTATCGGCGTGTCGTAGGTGACCCCGAAGGCGACGTCCACGCGGCGCTGCGGCATCCGCGTCAGGTTCGTGATCACCTCGGAGGCGACGGTCTTGTTGGGGATCACGATCTGCGTGCGCTGGCCCGTCCTCAGCCTCGTCGAGCGCAGGCCTATCTCCTCCACGGTCCCCTCGAATCCCGCCACGCGGATGAACTCCCCCACGTAGAACGGCTGGTCCATCACGACCACGAAGGAACCGAACATGTTCGCGATCGTGTCCTGGGCCGCGAGGGCGAACGCGAGGCCGCCGATCCCGAGGCCCGTGAGGAAGGTCTTCACCTCGAAGCCGAGGCTCTCGAAGACGACCAGGATGCTAAAGATGATGAAGAACGCGGCTAGCGTCCTCTTGATCAGAGGGATGAACGCCGCGACCTGGAGCCTTCGGGTCCGCGCCCCGGCAGCGAAGTTGTCGATCACCGCGCCCCCTGCGCAGGCGACGCCCCAGAGCACGACCGCCGTGAGGGCCCCGCGCTCGCCGAGCCTGACGAGGACCGGGACCGTCTCCCAAAGGGGCACGACGGAGAGCGCCGCGATGATCGCGATCAGCATCACCAGCGTCGCGGTCGGGGCCTCCAGCGCCGGCAGCATGAGCTTGTTGCTCGCCCTCCTCGACAGCCTCCTCAGGGGCGAGAAGATGATCGCCGCCACGACGCGGCGCAGGAGGATCGCCGCGATGACGATGAGCCCGCAGGCCGTCCAGCGCGCGGTCGCGTCGTCCATCGCCCCGGGAAAGAACCGCGCCTGGAGCCAGTCGACAAGCCGCAGGAGCGGCCCGGAGGGCTCTACAGGAATGGCGACTGGAGGAATGAGGGCCACGGCAGGACATTGCCAAACTCGGCGCCGCCCGCAACGTCAAGCCGGACCGGCCAGAGCCGAGCACCATGCCTCCCGCCCCCCAAGCAGCCGCAGGAACCGCGCCCGGGCCGTCCCGGGCGGGCAGCGTGTGGGCCGTCCTGGCCTGCGTGCTGCTCGGCCTCGGCTTCGGCCTCGCAGTCTGGCTGCGCAGGGGCCCCGAACCCGCGCAGCAGTACCTCGCCGGCTACCTGATCGAGCTCAGCCTGAGCGTGGACAACGTCTTCGTGTTCGCGCTCGTGTTCAGGCACTTCGGCGTCGACCCGCTCGGCCAGCGCCGCCTGCTGCTCTGGGGCATCGTCGGGGCCGTCGTGCTGCGCTCGGCGTTCATCCTCGCGGGGATCGGGGCGATCGCGCGCTTCGCATGGATCGTCCCCTTCTTTGGCGCGTTCATCCTGGCGACGGCGGGGAAGCTGGCGCTCGCGCGCCCGGAGCAGCGGGGATTCGATCCCTCCAAGGGCGCCCTGGTCCGGTTTGCGTCCGCACACGCCCCCCGCGCGCTGGCCGCCCTGCTCGTCCTCGAGACCGCGGACCTCGTGTTCGCCATGGACTCCCTTCCGGCCGTCATCGCGGTGACCCACGACCCCGTTCTGGCCATCGCGTCGAACCTCTTCGCCATCCTCGGCCTGCGCTCGCTTTTCCTGGTCGTGAGCTCGGCCCTGCAGGGCCTGAGGTACCTGAACGCCGGACTCTCGGCGGTCCTGGCCTTCGTCGGCCTTAAGATGCTCGCCCAGCCCTGGTTCCAGGTGCCTACACCGGTCGCTCTGGCCGTGATCGCCGGTTTCCTAGCGCTTTCCGTAGGCGCGTCGCTCCTCGCCCGCAGGGGCCGGGCCAGCCCGGGCGCTCACGGCGAGGGAAGGTGATCCCGGTAGGTTCCCCAGTTCCTGACCCATTCGTTCACGACCACGCTCCCTACCGCGTAGGCGGACTCGAACGCCTCGTCCTCGGCCATGTACGCCTTTGAGGAGCCGTACTGGAGGCTCTCGGCCGACGTCACTCCCGGCCGCGGCACACAGTAATCGCTCGCGGCCCGAAGGATGAGGACGCGCTTCAGGTCGACCTTGCCGGCATTCGCGAGGAAGGTCATCGCCTGCATGAATCCGCTGTCCTCGCATGAGGCCGTGGCGAACACGCCCTTTCCCCCGGTGTAGAGCTTCACCCAGCGCCGCGCCCACTGGGTCGCAAGGCTCCCCTGCCAGTAGGTGGCCGAGCAGAGGTTGTCCCCGATCAGCACGAACGGCGGCCGCTGCGCCGCCGGGTAGGGGGTGAACAGCGCCCGGAAGCCCCTCATTCCGGCCGAGTCGGGGATGGGGGTCGTGCGCGTCAGGCCGAAGGCCCAGTGGACCAGGCCCGGGTCGAGGTGGTAGGACTGTCCGATGTTCGCGCCGGGCGCGTCAAAGGGCGTGGTCTTGTCCCACGGAATCCTCCCGTCGGGCCAGCCGGACGGGATCTCGCGCGGATCGACATAGTTGTTGAGGTCCCCGTCCACCACCCACTCGGCCCAGGCCGCGCTACCCTGCGAGGCGACCTCCGGATCGATCCCGGCCGTGCCCGCGAGGATCCAGTACGCCCGCGTCAGGTCGAAGCGGGAGTCGAGCCCCAGCGCCATGGTCGAGGCCGCGGCCCGCGCGGTAGCCATCCCCGTCATGAGCTCGACGACCCCGTCGGCGTTCATGTGGAGCGGCCGGAAGGCCCCGGGCAGAGCCAGCACCTGGGACAGGTGCAGGCGCTCGATCCACCGGGACGCCTCCCCGTTGGACTCGCCGGTCCCCTTCGGGTTGACGTAGTCGCGCTCGAAGGTCGTGACGATGACCACCTTCACCGGTATCGGGGTGTCCGCGCGCGCCGGCGACGGCGCCATGGGCGCAAGCGCCAGGGCCAGCAAGCATGTGAACGTTCGCACGGTTATCGGTTGAGCAGGCCCCGTGCCCGCCCCGGGCCCATGAAACCCGCTGCCGCCAAAAGGGCGAGCCCCTACAGCGGCGCTCCCGCTCAGGACCGCGATCCGTCGACAAACCGCGCCGCCCATTCGGGCCGCGCCAGCGGGGCGCCGTTCCACACGCCAAACACGCGGTACCTGAGCCGCGCCACCACGCGGTAAGCGGCATCGCGCCAGGCCCTCGGGACCACCCTTATCCAGGCCAGCGCGCGGCCGACGCCCCCGCAGGCCTGCAGCGCGGCGACGAGGGCGTCCGTTCGAAACTCGTGGTCGGCGCTCCCCCCCTCCCAGTCGCGGACAAGGACCATGCTCTGGAAATCGCCCAGGGGAAGGCCGTGGCTGCGCAGCCAGGCCTGGCCCGGGGCGCCCTGGAGCGTCGCGAAGCGCAGGACGCCCCGGCGGTCGATCCGAAGCAGGAACCCGACCGCGCCGTTGCACAGGCCGCACTCGCCGTCAAAAAGCAGCACCGGCCCGGGATGGGCCTGGATTTCGGCAGCGGCTCGGTCCGTTGTCACGATGGGGAGGCTGGCAGGTTCCGGCTCGCCCGCACAGGCCGAAAACGCCGAGGGGCCCGGGGCCCCCTTGGGCCACGGGCCTCCGCGGATCGCTCTCGCCGGGGCTGGGCCCGCGCCCGCCCCTTCAGCTGACCGTGATCTTGCGCGGCTTGGCCGACTCCGCCTTGGGCAGGGACAGCCGCAGGACGCCGTCGTTGAGCTCGGCGACGATCTTGCCGGTGTCGACGGTGGTGTCGTGGGTGAGGACGAGCTCGAACGGTGCGTCGGCCGACTCGCGGTGCAGGGGGACGGCTCCGGCGGGCAGCGCCGTGGCGCGCTTTCCCGCGATGCGGAGCTCGCCTTCCTCGTCGGTGATCTCAAGGCCGGCCTTGGCCACGCCGGGAAGGTAGACCGTGAGGCCGTAGGCCGCATCGGTTTCCTCGACTTCGTAGCGCGGCCTAAGGGCCGCATGCTGGTCGCCCTCTGTGGGGGCGCCGTTGGAGGGATGGATGAGTGCGTTTAGGAGTGACATGATATTTTTCCTCGGGTTGGGGCCTTGCGGCTCAGTTGACGGAGACGTTGATCTTCCTCGGCTTGGCTTCCTCGGTCCTGGGAAGGGTCACCGTGAGGACGCCGTTCTCGTAGACGGCCGAGACCTTGTCGCCCTGCACGTCGTCCGGGATGCTGACCAGGCGGCTGAAGGACACGGTTTCCTCGCCCTCGGCCGATTTCGCCTTGCGGGAGGCCTGGATGGACAGGGAGCCGTTGACCATTTCGACGTTGATCGCGTCGCGGGTCACGCCGGGCAGCTCGGCCCGCACGTAGGTGTTGTCCTTGTCCTGGTAGAGGTCGACGGGGAATTGCCCGCCCAGGCCCTGGCCGGCAAAGCCGGTGAGCGCTGTTCCAAAGAGCCAGTCGAGTTGGTTTTCAATGCTGGTCTCGGCAAGGCGGCCGCCCAGGGCTGCGCTCGGCACGAGACTGCGTGTGTCAGGAGGTGTGAATTGAATATATCGCATAGTGTCCCTACTCCTGCATGCGGGGTGCCGCATCTTCCCGCTGCTTAAACGGCCCACCGGCAATGCCTTAGCTTTGCAGCCCGCCGCGCCGGTGTGCTGTTTCTTCACAGTCTGGGACATGCCGTGCGCAGGATTTGCGCACGTGGGGCCTGCGGAGCAGAACCCGCTCGGTTCTGAAGGGCGCCCTCAGCATTGAAAAAGACCCTCCGCCTCCCTGCGCTGTCCCAACAAAACGGCCGGTTTCCGATTCGCCCGGACGCCGCCGAAACCCAGCCTCAGCGGCGGCCTTGGCGACCTGGATTCACGATCTGCATGATCCTTGGGGCGATGATTTCCCGAAGGGTCTAGCTTGGGGTCGGGGCTGCCTGGAGCTTCGTGTATTCGGCCAGTAGCCTCGCATGCGTTGGCCAAAAGGGAGGGAGCGGAGCGCCCTCCAGCTCGGCGATGAGCAAGCCGAGGTGCGTGTGCCAGCCGGTGGCAAAGTTGCTGAGGTCGGGCAGGTCCTCGCCCTTGGCGAGATGGGTGAGCACCAGCAGCACCTGGTTGTCCTGCGCCTTGAGCTCGAAGGTTACCTCGGAGTCGTCGCCGCCGAAGGTGAAGACCAGCAGGCGGGGAGGTTCGCAGCGCAGCACGCGGCCCTCGATGGTGATGCCCGTGAGGTGCACGTGCTTGTATTTGTCCGGCGGAGTCTCGCCCGGGGCGAGGTCCGCATGGCGCATGGCGAACGCGACCCGGCCGCCAGGCCTCTGCTCGAGCGCGCCGCCGGCGAACCAACGGGCGCGCTTCTCGGGATCGGTGATGTACTGCCAGACCCGTTCGATGGGGCCGGGCAGCAGGCGCACGAGGCACACTTCGCCCCGGGTGTTGAACTTGGCGTAATCGTGGTTGTTGATGGTCATGATGATTTGTTCCCGGCCTTGGCGTCCTCGGCCCGCAGCTCGTGTTCCAAGGCATCAAGTCGGCTGCTCCAGAACGCACGGGTCTTTTCCAGCCAGGCACCGATCTCGTCGAGGCCTGCGCGGTTGAGGGACTGGATGCGTCTCTGCCCTTCAACACGAGTGGAGATGAGGCCTGCCGCGCGAAGCACGTTCAAATGCTGCGAGATTGCGGGGGCGCTGATGTCGAAAGCGTCCACCAGCTCGCCCGCAGCGCGCTCGCGCTGGGAGAGCAGCTCCACGATGCGGCGGCGGGTGGGATCGGCGAGGGCTTCAAGGCTGAGCATGCCGTCTGTAATGCAGTGTTATCTTAATTAAGCAATAACTAAATTACACTTTGGAACGGAACTCTCGTTTCGAGTGGCGGCCGATCGGGGACTGCCGACAGCTTCCTGGTCTCCATGTTCGGATATCCCTCTTAGATCGAGCATGATAGAATCATTTGGCTGCACCTCTCCCGACCGCACCGCTCAGCGTTCGGAGGGCAGCTCCGGGAATATCAATCGCCCGGAGAACACCGCCACCACCTGCAACTCCACCGCGAAACAGGGGCACCCCTGTTTCCCTCCAATCTTCAAAAAGCTTTCCGAGCCTCCGGCATCCCATCCTCTTCGTCGCACACCCGCAAGGCTCAGGCAGTTTCTGGAAAATCGCGAAATCGCAGCACCTGCTTGAATCGAAGTGCGCATTTCCTGGAGCGCCGGGCCCGCCCCGAAAGGCTTGTCGGGAGCGGAAGCCCTCCCTTGGCTCCCCCCCGTTGAAGCTTAGCACGCCAGCCGCCGGCGCCCTCGTCATCGTCCTCCTCGCAGGTTGCGCCCATCCCGTCGACCGCGGGGCCGCTGAGGCGCGGCTTGTCACGCTCGATGACCCGGACAGGGCCCTTCTTTCGAACGCTATCTTCGAGGCGACCAACACGGCGCGCATAAGGAACGGCGCCCCGACGCTCAGGCACTCGGTCCAGCTCGACTCCGCCGCGGACGAGCAGGCCGCGCACATGGCGCTGATGCTGCGCGCCGAGCATTCGAACCCAGTCCCGGGCGAAGGCACGGTCGCCGACCGCGTCCTGGCCACCGGCCTTAGCGTGGATCGCGTCGCCGAGAACGTGCTCATGGTGCCTGCGCGCCTCGCCGCAAGGTCGCCCGGGCTAGGCTACTCGTATGAGGAGCTCGCCGCGTTCCTCGTCCAGGCCTGGCTGGACTCGCCGCCCCACCGCGCAAACCTGCTCGACCCCGGGTTCGCCTTTCTCGGGTGCGCGGCGCGGATCGCGCACGGCGTCCCGGGCGACCAGCGGGTCTTTGCGGCGCAGGTGTTCTCCGGTCCCGTCCCCGGGACGCAGCATTAGTGCCGGGCTCCGTTTACGGGCTCGCCTCAGGGCGGCCGCCGGCCTTAGGAGTCGCTCCGTGAGCCTCACACGTTTCTCGGTCCCGCCGCTCCACAAGGTCACGCGCTCCCTGGCCGCGGTCGCCATGGGCCGGGAGCTCCCGGACCTGGTCGTCACCGGCGCACGGATACTCTCGACCTACACGGAGCGGATCCACGACTCCCGCGAGGTGTGGGTCAAGCATGGCAGGATCGCCGCGGTGAAGCCGGCAGGGGCGTTCCGGGCGCCCCGGGGGGCGAGGGTCGAGAGGTTCGACGCCCACGGAGGGATCATCGCGCCCGGCCTAGTCGACCCGCACATCCACATCGAGAGCTCGATGATGACCGCCTGCGCCTACGCCGAGCCCGCGCTGCTCAACGGGACGACGACCATCTTCTGCGACAGCCACGAGATCGGGAACGTCTGCGACGC
>CAYNLL010000050.1:0-11760 GCA_964398015.1 uncultured Opitutaceae bacterium
AACCCCGGTTGACGCAGCCCCACTTTGAGGATCAATCGCTCCCCCGTCTTCGCTCTAAGAACGGACTGTAGTTGCCTCCGCAAACACTCGAGCTGTTGCCAGTCCTAGTGCCAGCTCCGCGTTGAGTCATCGGTCAATTTAACCCAGGGTAGCACTTGCTAGAAAAAGGATCGATTTTGCAACTACGCTCCAGGGTTCCTTAAAGGTTTGGTGTGATCCCCCAAATGGTTCAGCCTGACGTTCGTAAATCCTTAAGAAGGGTGTCAAACCGCACCCAGTAGATCGCACATCCGCCCTTTTCGGTTCCCCGGGTGTAGAATAGATATTTTCCTTCCGGACTAACGAATGCCCCCCATCGATGCGCAGGGCCGTCGTTGATGCGACTCCCTAGGCTCACTGGCTTGGTCCAAGTGCCATCTGAATGCCTAAAGCTGATGAAAAGCTCGCTCTCAAAATCCGGCGTTTCGTTGGCACTTACAACCATGTAGGACTCATCCGGGGCCACGTAGAAATCGCCATTGAACCCTGGCTCATTAAGCGGGGTGCCGAGGTCGTGAACAGAGATGTCGCTGCCTGATACGCTTGCTTTGGAGAATCTGACGGAACTCCAATCGCCGGGTCCCCAGGTCCCGTTTGTCCCGAGATAATAGTCCCCGCTCAATACCGGCATCAGGTTGTAGAGCATGAAATGTTTTCCCTTGAGGAATAGATGCGGATCTGACCAACCCTGTGCCGTTCGATCAGATATCACGCTTTCACCACGCTCGTTCATGAAGAGTAAGTGCATCTCGTCGAGGGAAAGCGTGGGGTCCTGGACGAAGTGGCTGAACCTCAAGACATGCGGCGCACCCCAAACGTGGCCATCGAATTCAACTGCCTTCACGACCAAGTCCTTCGTCCCGGACATTGCTGGGGACTGGTCGTAAATGATTTCCCTACCGTCATGCGTAATGGCGATTCGCCCGAGGATCATCATTCCCTTATCAACCAGAATATCTGGCGCGAATTTCTTGGGGACATTATCCGGAGGGGTTTGTCCAAGATAGGCATCTGGTGTACCCAGGATGCTTTGTGCGGCGCCGGTCAGCGGGGTCATGAGGAAATAAAGGATCCAAAAAATCGGCAGGTGGAGAGATCTCATTGTTCGTATGAAGTTGAAGCCAAATTTTGCAAAGATCCGCGCGTGGCCATGACGGCTGACGCTTCGATGTTACAACGAAAAAGGTGATTCATTTTACACCAGATGCATCTTTGCCATGATGGACGGTGAAACAACTGGTTGAAGGCGCATGATTTCCTGCGCGAATGACATTTTTTGGATGACCCGCGTTTGAAAACCCACCGCTTCATGGACGGTCAGTCGGCGTGTAAGGACTGCCCGTATTTGTTGATCTAACCGAAAGGACGCCTGCGATTCTCAACCTCACTCCGAATTTTCAACCTGTTGCCAGGCTGGAAAACGCGAAAGCCCGCAACTCATTTGAGGAGCGGGCCCTTGGGAAGCTGGCGTCCCCACGGGGATTCGAACCCCGGTTCTCACCGTGAAAGGGTGGTGTCCTGACCGGGCTAGACGATGGGGACGTAGCGCGGAGTGGGGCAAGCTAGGCCGCTGACCCGCCCAAGCAAGAGCATTTTTCCGTCTGGACCCCCGCGCCCGCAGGCGAATCCTTGTCGGATGCGGTTCTCAGAGGTCAAGGGTGCGTTGCCGGCGGCGGCGGTGACGTCGATCGACGCCCCGTTCCCAAGAATCGCCTCGGGCAAGGTCCGCGAGATCTTCGACCTTGGCGATGCCCTGCTGCTGTCCGCCTCCGACAGGCTTTCGGCGTTCGACGTGGTCCTTCCCGACGGGATCCCGGGCAAGGGCATCCTGCTCACGCAGATGAGCCTGTGGTGGTTCGAGAAGACCGCCGCAATCATCTCCAACCACCTTCTGCCGGACCAGGAGGCCGAATTCCGCGGGCGCGGGATCGACGGGCGCGACCTCCGCATGAGGAGCATGGTGGTCCGAAAGCTGAGGCCCCTCGCGATAGAGTGTGTGGTGAGGGGATACCTCGCGGGAAGCGGATGGGCCTCCTACGCCAAGACGGGGTCTGTGTGCGGCATCCGGCTACCTTCGGGCCTGAGGCAGGCCGACAGGCTACCGGAGCCCATCTTCACCCCGACGACGAAGGCCCCGAAGGGCACCCACGACGAGGCGATCGACGACGCCCAGGGTTTGGCAACGGTGGGCGCCGGCCTCTACGAGAGGGCCAAGGCGGCCAGCCTCGCGCTCTACCGCCTCGGGCACGACCGGGCTCGGGAGGCGGGGATGATCCTCGCCGACACCAAATTTGAGTTTGGGACCAGTCCCGACGGCGAGCTTGTCCTGATCGACGAGGCGCTCACGCCCGACTCGTCGCGCTACTGGCCGCTCGACAGCTATGCGCCCGGCCGCTCTCCGCCAAGCTACGACAAGCAGTATGTCCGCGACTACCTGCTCTCGCTAGCCTGGGACCAGAAGCCTCCCGCGCCGCGCCTGCCCAGGGACATCATCCTTCGCACCCAGGAGAAATACCTGGCCGCGCTGCAGAGGCTGGCCGAGGGCGGCCCGGCTACTGCATGACTCCCAGCTGCGCGGCCGTCGCCCCGTTCTTGGCCCTGACCAGCTCCCGCCTGAGCCAGTCGAGCGCCGCGTTGACCGCGCGGCGCTTTATCGTCGAGCGGGGTCCGGGATAGCTGAGCCTGCGCGACCACACCCCGTGCGGGGCGTGGAGCGCGACGTGGATCGTCCCCACGGGGTTCTCGTTGGGCCCGCCGCAGGGTCCCGCAAATCCGGTGATCGCAAGGCCGTAGTCCGCGCCCAGCTTCTCCGCCGCGCCCGTCGCCATCGCCACAGCGGCTTCGGCGCTCGCAGCGCCGTGCTGGAGCAGGAGGCACTCGGGCACGTCGAGGAGCTGCATCATCGAGTCGTTCGAGTAGCACACGCATCCGCCCGAGAAGAACTTCGACGCCCCGCAGATGCCCGTAAACGCGTTGGCGAGCAGGCCGCCCGTGGCGGACTCGGCGACCGCGAGCAGGCTCTCCTGCGAGCGAAGGAGGTCGGCGCAGGTCTTTGCCAGCGGGTCGTTGCCGTACGTGACGAAGTCCTCCCCGAGGAGCTGGGCGCACTCGGCCGCGATCGCCTCGACCTCGGCGACGCTCAGCTCGCCGCCCGGCGAGCTGAGCCTGCAGTCGACATGGCCAGAGTGGGCGCAGAAGGCCACGCCCAGCCGCGGGCCGTGGCGGTCGAAGATGGGCTGGAGGCGGGTCTCGAGCAGGGACTCGCCGACGCCCGCCGTCCTCAGCTGGACATAGGCCTCGCGCTCGCGCACGAGGCCGAGGCGCGCGAGGCGGGGGAGCACGTGCTCGGTGAACATCGGCTGCAGCTCGTTCGGCGGCCCGGGCAGCATGCACAGCACCTTCCCGTCCTGCTCCACCCAGAGGCCCGGCGCGGTGCCGTTGGAATTGGGAATGACGTCGCCGCGCTCGAAGCGGAAAGCCTGCTTGAGGTTGTTGGGCGTCATCTTGCGCCCGAAGAGGGCAAACCTCGAGGCGATGTGCTTCTCGATCTCGGTGTCGAACACCAGCTTCTGTCCCAGGACGCCTGCAATCGCCTCGCGCGTGCGGTCGTCGCAGGTGGGACCGAGGCCCCCCGTGGCGATGACGACGTCGGAGCGGCTCCAGCTCTCGCTGAATTGCCCGGCGATGTCCTCGGCGTCGTCGGTGACCGTGATGTTCCTGCGCAGCTCGACCCCGCGCACCCCCAGCTGGGCGCCGATAAACTCCAGGTGCCCATTGGCCGTAAGCCCCAGGAGGAGTTCATCGCCAATGGTCAGGAGCTCGTAATGCAGCCGGCGGCCGGCCGCCGCCCTGTCATTTGCTGGAGGGTCAGGAGAAAGCATGCTTGCGGACTCTAAAATTAGGCTAATCTCTGGAAAATGCCAGCCACCGACCCAGATAGCGGAGTTCCGCTCTCGCTCAAGGAAAAGGTGCGGAGGCTGCCGGACAGGCCGGGGGTCTACCTGATGAAGGACCGGATTGGAAGGATCATCTACGTCGGCAAGGCCAAGGCCCTCAAGAAGCGCGTCTCCTCGTACTTCCAACCCTCCCGCGCCTTCACGCTGCACCCGAAGATCCGGGCTCTGGTGGAGATGATCGCCGATTTTGACGCGATCATCGTCAAATCGGAGCCGGAGGCCATCCTCCTTGAGGGGAAGCTCATCAAGCAGTGGAAGCCCCGCTACAACACGGATTTCACGGACGACAAGCGGTTCCTCCTTGTCCGCGTCGACCTCAGGGAGGAGCTGCCGAGGTTCCGGCTCGCGCGGCTGAGGAAGGACGACCATTCCAGGTACTTCGGGCCGTTCGCCCACAGCGGCCCCCTGAGGAAGGCGCTCGCGCAGATGAGGCGCCAGTTCGGCATCCTGCTGGGGGACGGGACGCCGCGCCGGCTTCCCGACGGCTCCTGGCAGCTGTACGACGACGTGAGGGCGGAAATCTACGGTTTCCCGAACAGCGTCACGTCCTCGGAATACCGCGCGAGGGTCGACCGCGCCTGCGAATTCCTGGAGGGCAAGTCGCGTGAATGGCTTGAGGGGCTTCGGGCGGAGATGGGCGCCGCCTCGGCGCGCCGGGAGTTCGAGAGGGCGGCGTCGCTCCGCGACATCGTGTTTGCGCTAGAGAAGACGGTCGAGAAGCCCCGGCACTTCGAGAGGACCGATCCCACCGCGCTGACCGCGGACGTGCCGGCGCTCGCCTCGCTCCAGGAGGCGCTCGCGCTGCGATCCCCGCCGGCGACGATCGAGTGCTTCGACATCTCCCACATCTCGGGGACCTTTGTCGTCGCCTCGATGGTCCGCTTCGCCGGCGGCAAGCCCGACCGCGACAGCTACCGCCGCTTCCGGATAAGGGGATTCATGGGGAACGACGATTTTCGCGCGATGGAGGAGGTGGTGGGGCGCCGCTATCGCAGGCTCCACCGGGAGGGCAGGGCGTTCCCCGACCTCGTCGTGATCGACGGCGGCCGGGGACAGGTGGGCGCCGCCCTGAAGGCGTTCGTCGCGCTCGGCCTGGAGCCTCCGCCGATCGTGGGCCTTGCCAAGAGGGAGGAGACCATCGTCTTTCCCGACGCGAGGCCCCCGCTCGACATTCCCCTCGACCACGCGGGCCTCAGGCTGCTGCAGAGGCTGAGGGACGAGGCCCACCGCTTTGCCAACACCTTCAACGCCGATTTGCGATCCAAGAAGATCCGGGAGTCCCTCCTGGACGACCTTCACGGCCTCGGGCCGGTGCGCCGCGCCGCGCTCATGGGGAAGTTCGGCAGCATGGGGAGGCTGCGCGGCGCCACCGAGGCGGAGATCGCCGATGTGCCCGGTTTCGGCCCCAAGCTGACCGCGGAGCTCCGGGCGTTCCTGGCGGCGCCGCAACCCCCGAGAGCCGATACGCCTTGATCCCCGGGGCCGCTTGGGCCTCCTACGGGGTAGCATGCGCCTCCTCCGCCTATTCGCCCTGTATGCCGCCGCGGCCGCCTGCGGCCTCTGCGCGCCGCAGCTCGCCCCCCTTTTTCGCGACCACGCGGTCCTCCAGTGCGACAAGCCCGTGCCGGTCTGGGGGACGGCAGCGCCCGGCGAGCACCTCAGCGTCGCCTTCTCCGGGCAGACGGTGGGCGCCACGGCCGGGGCCGACGGGCGCTGGATCGTGGTCCTGGCGCCGCGGGCCGCCAACCCGTCGGGCTCGGAGATGAGCGTCACGGGGCAGGGAAGGGTGCTGGTGCGCGATGTCGTCGTCGGGGAGGTCTGGCTCTGCGCGGGACAGTCCACCATGGACTTCTGCGTCGACGGCGGGCCCGGGCGCCGCGTCGAGAATGCCGCCGCGGAGGTCGCGGCGGCACGCTACCCGCTGATCCGCCAGTTCAAGGTCGACCGCCAGGCCGCCTCCGTCCCGCTCCAGACGGTCGGGGGGGACTGGACGATCTGCACCCCGGATTCGGCGGGCCGCTTCACGGCCGTCGGCTACTTCTTCGCCCGGGATCTGTTCGTGCGGCTCGGCGTCCCGGTGGGGATCATCACCTGCACGTGCCCCGGCGCCCCGATCGAGGCGTGGATGAGCCCGGCTGCCCTGGCGTCCGCCGCGGCGGGAGCGCCGCCGGCCGCGCCCGCGGGAACGGTCGAAACCCGGGCGCCCGCGGCGCTTTTCTGCGGCATGATCCACCCGCTGCTGCCCTATGCGCTCCGGGGCGCGCTGTGGGCCCACGGCGAGGAGGACGCGGGACCTCCCGCGGCCTACGGCCTTCGGTTTGCGGCGATGATCACCGCGTGGCGGTCCCATTTCGGCGAGGGGGACTTCCCATTCCTTTGGGTCCAGCTCGCGGGCTTCAGGCCCTCGGGGGACGCCTCAGGCCTCCGATGGGCGGCCCTGCGCGAGGCGCAGGCCAGCGCGCTCCGGCTCCCGGCGACAGGCCAGGCCGTCGCGATCGACCTTGGCGGTCCCTCAACCCCCCTTCCCGTCAACAAGCAGGAGGTCGGCCGGAGGCTGGCGCTGATCGCAAAGGCGACCGTCTATTCCATCCCCGAGGACTATTCGGGCCCGGTTTACAGCGGGATGGAGCCCGCGGGCAGTTCCCTCCGCGTTCACTTCACCGCTGCCGGCGACGGCCTGACGGCCTCGGGAAGGCCCCTCCAGTCGTTCGAGGTCGCCGGCGCGGACCGGCTGTTCCACCCGGCCGCCGCCGTCGTCGAGGGCGACTCGGTGGTCGTTCGATCGCCCGCGGTCAGGCAGCCCGTCGCTGTGCGCTACGCCTGGTCCGATGCCCCGGACGCAAACCTCTACAACGGCGCCGGGCTTCCCGCGGCGCCGTTCAGAAGCGACGAGTGGTGATCCCGGGCCCCGCTTAAGGGAGTTCGTAGACCTCGCCCAGGGCGACGCCCTGCGAGCCGTTCGCGCTGGTCACCTGGAAGGTGTAGGCTCCGGGCGGCAGGTCGGCCACCAGGGCGGTGTCTCCCGGCGAAAGCGCGAACGCGCCGACGAGCGCGTCAAGGTTGATGATGTTGGCCGGCCCCACCGCGTCCTGGTAGGGGCCCGCGAGTGTCTGGGTGCCCCAGGCCGCGTTCTGGGCGACCAGGTTGCCGTTTGAGTCGTAGACGCTCAGCACCGGGTTGGCGAGCGAGCCCGCCACGTTGAAGCCGACGAGTCCGGGGCCGACGCCGCGGATGATCACGCTCTTTGTCGGGGCGCTCCCGGCGATCACGAAGCCGCCGATCAGCGTGCCCGCCCCCGGGCTCACCGTTCCGCGCGAAGAGATGTTCACAAGGCGGGTTGTGTCGGTGAGCGGCGATGCGCTCGCGTCGTAGACCTCGGTGAGCACGACCCCGCCCTTGCCCGAGGAGTCAAACACGTTGATGGTGTAGGCTCCGGGCGAGAGGTTGGCGATGAAGGCCGCGTCCGTGCTGTTCGCCGGAAGGGCGAAAGCCCCCACCTGTGTGAACCGGGCGGCGAGGCTGGTGCTGCCGCCCCATCCGTTGTTCTGCGTCACCAGGGTTCCCGTGCTGTCGAAGAGCTGGATCTCCGGGTTCGACATGAAGCCGGCCACGTTGAAGGCGGCGAGACCTGGGCCGACGGCCCTCATGAGCACCGTCTTCTGCCCGGTTCCCGTGACCACGAACCCGGCGATCAGGTTCGTGCTCCCGGGGAGGTCGACGCGGGAGGAGATGTTGAGCAGCCTGTCGACCGTGGTATCGGGCGCGGGCGTGTACGAGGTGGAGCCGAGCGAGCCGATCGTGATGACGAGCGTCGACGTCGACGTCCCGGAGGAATTGCCGATCGTGAGCGTCACGCTGTAGGTGCCGGATCCGGTGGGCGTCCCGGAGATCACCCCGCTCGACGCGTTGATGGAGAGGCCGGGCGGCAGTCCGGAGGCCGAGAAGAACGTGGGCAGGTTCGTGGCCGTCACGGCGAAGGTGAAGGGCGTGCCCGAGCTTCCCGAGGCCCCCGTGGCGGAGGTGACGTTCGGGATGGCGAGGACGTCCACGGCCTGGATCGTCTGGATGATCCCGGAGGACGAGAACTGCGACCCGGGGGTGACGGCGGTGGCGCGCAGGTAGAACGTGTTCTGCCCCGTCGAGGGCACGCCGTTGAGCTGCCAGGTCGAAGAATTGACGGGCGTCGCCTGGCCGGCCGTGGTCCAGTGGGTCTCGTCGGTCGACTCCTCGAACAGCACCGAGGAGAACACCGGGGCGCCGCCGCTCCGTGTGAAGGTGATGGTCGACTCATTCGCGTTCGAGCTGAGGGACTGGAGCACCGGCGTCTGCGTGGAGAGGCGCGCCATCTCGTACCGGTTCAAGCCGCCCGCACTCGTGAAGCCTCCGCCCAGGAAGATCTTTCCGTCAGCCTGCACGAGGACGACGGAGACCGGGGCGTTGGGATTCGGGTTGAAGGTGGTGTCGACCGTCCCGTCGGCGTTGAGCCGCGCGGCGTAGGCGATGGATTGGCCCCCTATGGCCGTGAACGAACCGCCGACGATGATCGTGCCGTCGACCTGCAGGGACAGCGCATGAACCGTCCCGTTTGCATTCGGGTTAAACGTGGTGTCGAGCGAGCCGTTGGCGTTGAGCCGCGCGATCCCGCCCTCCGGCTGCCCGTCGACGCTCGTGAAGGATCCGCCGATGACGATCTGGCCGTTCTGCTGGAGAACCGCCGCGTTCACCCCGCCGTTGAGCGCGGGCGCAAACGAGGGGTCGAATGCGCCGGTTGACGAGAGCCGGGCGAGGTACGTTGCCGGCCGCCCCCCTATGCTCGTGAAGGCCCCACCCACAAGGATCTGGCCGCTCGGCAGCGCGACAAACGCGTCGACGGTTCCGTTTGCACCCGGGTTGAAGGCCGGGTCCAGCGAGCCGTCGGCGTTGAGGCGCGCCAGATTTGCCCGGGGCTGCGCGTTGACGTTGGCGAAGGAGCCGCCAACAAGCGTGCCCCCGCTGACCTGAGGCGTGAGCGCGTAGACCGGGCCGTCCGGATTCGAGACAAACGTCGCGTCTACGGTGCTGTCCGCGTTCAGGCGCGCCAGGTTGGGCGCCGAGGTGCCCCCGATCACCGTGAAGGACCCGCCTAGCAGCAGGGCCCCGCCCTCGTTGACGCTGGTGAAGGTGCCGCCGATGAACAGCGAGCCGTCCTGCAGCAGGTTCACGGTCACCGCCGAGCCGTTCAGTTCCGGGTCGAAGGACGGGTCGACGGTCCCGTTGGAGTTGAGTTTCGCGAGGAAGTAGCGCGCGGTGGCGTAGCTGGCCCCGTTCGGTTGGAAGGACGTGAAGCTGCCGCCGATCACCATCTCCTGGTTGGGAAGGATCGCGATGGCATCGACCGCGCCGTTCGGGGTGGGCTCGAACGTGGTGTCGATCGTGCCGTCCGTGCTCAGGCGGGCCAGGCCGCTAACATTGACCGAGGGATTGGGCGTCGTGGTCGTGTTGGTGGACTGGCCGGGTTCAAACGAGCTGAAGGAGCCGCCGATGATGTACCTGCCGCTGGAATCTATGGCGATGGCGCTCACCGAACCAATCGGGTACGGGTCGAACGCCGTGTCGAGGGTCCCGTCGGTGTTCAGACGGATGAGGCTTCCCTGGGGGGTCGTTGTCGACGCCAGGTTCGGATCCACCGTGTTGAAGTCGCCGCCGACAAGGATCTGTCCGTTGGAGAGCACGACCATCGCGCTGGGCGGCCCGTTCAGGTCGGGGTTGAACGCCGTGTCGAGCGTGCCGTCCTCATTGATCCTCGCGATGTAGTTGCGCGCGGTGGTGTTGGCCGTGCTGGCCGACTCCATTGCCGTGAAGAAGCCCCCCACGAGGATCTGCCCGTTGGGCTCGAGGGCCAGGGTGGTGATATCCAGGTTGGGGGACGGGATGAACGAGGAGTCGAGCGTGCCGTCGGCGTTGAGCCGCGCGAGGTAGCTGATCGCGTTGCCCGCCAGAATGTTGGTGAAACTGCCGCCGATGATGATCTGCCCGTTGGGCTGGATGAGGATGGCGCTGACCTGGGCGTTGAGGGACGGGTTGAACGTGGTGTCGACCGTGCCGTCCGTGTTGAGCCGCAGCAGGTACTGGGTCTGGGTGGAGCTTGCGAAGTTGGTGAACGTGCCGCCGACGAGGATCCTCCCGTCGGCCTGTTGGGCCACGGCCAGGATCTGACCGTTCGACGCCGCGGCGAACGAGTAGCGGATCGCGCCGGATGCCTCCAGCCACACGGCATAGCTTGAGTTCGCAGCCGTGGACGCCCCGCTCGGCAGCACCGTGATCGCGTTCACCGGGCCGTTGACGTAAGCATTGTAGCTCGTCGCCCCGCCGTCGGCTCCGAAGATGTCCAGGAACGAGCCCGTCGCCCCGTCGATCGGGCCGAAGGAGCCCCCGACCATGATCTGGCCGCCGGGCTGGAGCACCGCGGCATTGACCTGCCCGACCGCGGGCGCGCTGGCGCCGCCCGAGAACGTGGGGTTGACGGAGCCGTTGGAGTTCAGGAGCGCGATGTGCGATGCCTGCACCGGCACCGCGGCGCCGTTGGGCTGGAGCGAGGTGAAGCTTCCGGCGACCAGGATCTGGCCGCTCGCGAGGACCTGCACGTCGTCCACGTAGCCGTTGGCGTTCGGGTTGAAGGTCGTGTCGATGGTGCCGTTCGACTCGACCCTGCCGACGTAATTGACGAGGGTGCCCGTCGGCGCGTTGAACGGAGCAAAAGAGGTGAAGGCGCCGCCCACTATGAAGCTCCCGTCGCTCTGAATCGCTATGGCGGAGACCGTGGCGCTCGGGTCGGGGAAGAACGTGATGTCCAGCGTTCCGTTCGGGTTGAGGCGGGCCATGTGGTTGATGTAGATGGGCGAGGTCGCGCTGTTGTTTCCCGCGGGAACGGTGAGGGTCTGGTAGGGCTGGGTGATGGTAACCGCCGTATTCACATTGCCGGGCGTCGGGGTCTGGGGCTCGAGCGCCGTGAAGGCCCCGCCGATCACGATGTCGCCGTTGGACTGGAGGGCCAACGCGTACACCGCTCCGTTCGCCTCCGGGTCGAAGGTCGTGTCGACCGTGCCGTCCGTGTTCAGGCGGGCAATGTAGCCGCGCGGGAGGGAGTCGACCGACGTGAATTCGCCGCCGATCACGATCTTGTCGTCCGACTGCGTCACTGCGGCGAAGATGCCGCCGCCCAGGCTGGGCGTGTAGGTCGTGTCGAGCGAGCCGTCGGAGTTGAGGCGGGCCAGGCTGCTGATGCCGTACGGCGCGGTCACGCCGTTGGGGGTCAGCTCGGAGAAGCCGCCGCTGATCAGGATCTGTCCGTTCGACTGGGGCAGGATGATCGTGATCGAGCCGTTGGGGTCCGGGTTGAAGGGCCCGTCAATCGTGCCGTCCGTGTTCATGCGGACCATGTAGCTCCGCTGGATGTTGTCGACGTAGGTGAACTGGCCGCCCACGAGGTACTGTCCGTTTGACTGCACCGCGATGGCCTGCACCTGACCGTTGAACGTGGGGGTGAACGTGGTGTCGACGGAGCCGTTGGCGTTCAGCCGGGCAAGGAATGCCTGGCTGATGCCGCCGACGCTTGTGAAGTTGCCTCCGATGAGCATCTGCCCGTTCGGGAGGCTCACCGACGTGAAGATTCCGCCCAGCGTGTCGGGCGCGAGCGTGGCGTCGACCGAGCCGTCGGATTGCAGGCGCGCCAAGAAGTTCCGGGGAGTGCCCTCGACGCTCGTGAAATACCCGCCGAGGATGATAT
>CAYNLL010000051.1:0-11727 GCA_964398015.1 uncultured Opitutaceae bacterium
GGAGGCGCCGGAGCGCATCGGGACGGTGTTCAGCGTGGGGTTCGACAACCCCGAGGGGCACCGCATGTGGTTCTTCAACCGGTACAGCAGGTACACCCAGAAGGCCTACGGGGCCTTCGTCACGGAAATGGACGCGCGCCGCAGGGAGACGATGCGCGTCGCCGCGAGCGAGGCGTGGTACGACGCCGCCCGGGGCGGCTGGGTGTTCTCCAAGGGGCGCGAGATGGCGTTCGACCCCGAAACGGGCGTGAACGTCTCCTCGAACCCCTTCGACGAGCGCCTCTACGCGCGGTTCAGGGAGGACCCGAAGCTCATGCTGCTGATCGACCGGCGCCCGAGGGACCTTTCGTTCTCGGAGCTCGGGGAGCTGATCGACTACTTTGCCAGCGAGAACAACCCCAAGGGGGTTCCCTACGCCGTTCGCTTCTACGGCCTGATCGCCGACGTGCTCGGGCCGCTCATCGTGATCGCGATTGCAATCCCGTTCGCGGTGTCGGGCGTCCGCGTGAACCCCGTGGTCGGCGTCTCGAAGTCGATCGGGCTCTTCTTCCTCTATTTCGTCCTCACGAGCCTCGCCGAGTCCCTCGCGACCAAGCAGGTGATCGACCCCGAGCTGGCCGCGTGGCTCCCGGACGTCGGGATGGCCGGCCTTGCGGTCGTCCTCTTCGCCCGCCTGCGCTAGCGCTACGTGCGCAGGTAGGAGGCCCCGTTCACGTCGATCACCGCGCCGGTCATCGCGGCGGGGGCGTCCAGCGCGCAGAAGACCGCGGCGCGGGCGACCTCGCCGGGCTGGTTCAGCCGGCCCAGGGGATGCTGGCCCCTGATCTCGGCGCCCCGCGGGCCGTCGAGGATGCCGGCGGCCATCTCGGTCTCGACCCAGCCCGGCGCCAGGCAGTAGACCAGGACGCCGCTGGGGGCGAGGGCGCGCGCCAGGGACTGGCTGAGCGCGTTTAGCCCCGCCTTGCTGGCCCCGTAGGCCGGCGCCTCGGGCTCCCCCCTGAAGGCGCCCCGAGAGGAGATGTTGACGATCCTGCCCCCGCCCGCGGCGGCCATCGCCTTCGCCGCCAGGAGGCACAAGTTCGCCGGACCCTGGAGGTTCACCGCGAGGATGCGCTCCCAGGCCGCCCGCCATTCGGCGTAGCCGGTCGCCAGGGGAGGGTGCTCGCCGTGCGCCGCGGCGTTGTTGACGACGATGCCGACCGCCCCGAGGGACGCCTCCGCCTCGCCCCAGAGGCGCTCCACCGCGTCGCCATCGGCCATGTCGGCCTGAAGCGCGGCGTGTCCGCTCCCCGGAAGGCCCCGAAGGACGGCCTCGGCCGCGGCGCGGTTCTCGCGGAAATGGACGCCGACGCGCACGCCGCGCTCGGCGAGCTGCTGCGCGATCTCGCGGCCGATGCCGCGGGACGCCCCGGTGACCAGTGCGGCCGTAGTGTCCACGTCAGCTCCAGTTGTAGTTGAAGCTGACGCTGATCCTCTCAGCCTCGATCCGGTTCTGCGCGACCTCGTGCCTGAGCCAGCTCTCGAAGAGGACAAGGTGGCCCGCCCGCGCGGGGTAGGCGGCGTGCGTCTGGTTGGCGCGGCGCGCCCCGGCCCTTCGCGGCGGCGCGGCCATGAACCGGTCGAGCCTGGGGTCCTCGAACTTGAGGCCAGGGCATCCCCGGGGCGTCTCGACGTAGTAGGTGCCGCTCACAAAGGCGAGCGGGTGCAGGTGGAGGGAATGGGCGGCGCTGGGCGGCATGATGTTGACCCAGCAGTCGGTCATGCGGATCTCGCGGCCGCGCAGGTCCATGTCGAGGGACGCCGCGAAAAGGCGCACGTGGCGCGTGATCCTGCGCTCCAGGCCCGTAAACGTGCTTGAGAAGCGGTGGAGCTCGTTGAGCGAGGCGTAGCTGGTGTAGCCACCGGGGTAGTTCCTGCGGGACCACTCGCGCCCCGCCTCGTCATAGTCCCGGAGCGAGCGGCATTCCGCGGCGAGGTCGGCGTTGAAGCGCGCGGCCCCCGACTTGAGCAGGGGCTCGTCGTAGATGAACGTGGGAAACCAGGCGCGGGTCATCGCGGGGCTCACGCCGGGGCTGTTGCTCCATGCATCGGCGCCCATCGTGGGGCGGGCGGGCCGCGGGGCAAATCCCAAAACTCAGCGCGCGAGCGCAAGGCCCGCGGCCCGCGCGAGCTCCGGCTTCCCCGCGGCTCCCGCCGCCTCCTGGAGGAGGATCAGGAAGGCGCGCCGCTGCGTCCGGGGCAGGCCGTCAGGGGGGGCCCAGTGGGCGGCCTGAAGGTAGCTCCGCAGGGCGTCGTCGCACCTGCCGAGGCGCAGCAGGACCAGGGCGCGGTCGAAGGCCGCCTGGTAGAAGCGCTCGTCCTCGCGCAGGGCGTCCTCGAAGTGGTCGTTCGCCTCCCTGAGGGCGCCCTCGCGGGCGAACTTGAGGCCCAACCGCTGCTGCAGTATCGCCAGGTACGAGACCGGGCCGTAGTACGCGCTGATCCGCCTCTTGTCCTCGATGATCGCTTCCGCCTTGAGCAAGCCCGGGTCCGCCGGGCTCACCCTGAGCCGCGCGGCGACCGCCTCCGACGCGGGACCCTCGTCGCCGCGCATGAAGTCCAGGATCAGCTGGCGGCCCACAAAATCGTTGAGCAGCGGCACGTTGGTGAGCCCCCGGGCCACGTAGGCGTGCTGGACGCGGTCGTCGGACCAGACACCGAGCTGGCGCCAGCTGAGCCATCCGAGCGCCGCGACGACCGCGAGCGCCGCGACCGCCGCGAGCGCCCGCGCCCGGGGCCGCGCGATGCGGGCGAGCCCGGCCGCGATCAGGGCGGCCGCGATGACCTCGAGGAAGCACCCGTAGCGGTCGCTCGCCATGTGGGGCTTCTCCGTCAGCCCGAAGAACGGGGCGGCAGCGGCCAGGTAACCGAACCAGACGACGGCGAATGCGGGCCACCTGCGCGCCCAGAGCAGGGCGAGGGCACAGGTCGCCGCCACGGCCGCGGTGCTCAGCAGGAAGGGCCAGTCCCACGGGCTGAAGGCGACCAGGGTGTCGTAGAGCGGAGAGAGGTGCAGGGGCCACCACGGCTTCCACACGTAGTAGGCGGCGACGTAGGCCGACTGCGCGACGCGGCTGGAGAGCGGAAGCTCGCGCATCCCCGGGACCGCGCCGAAGACCTCGGTGCCGGCAAACCGGGCGGCGAGCGTCACCGCGAGGACGCCCGCCACGGGAATGAGGAACGCCGCCTTCTCCGCGAAGAGGCGCCTCAGGGGCACGCCCGGGTCCGAGCGCGAGCGCAGCCAGTCGAGGCCGGCCAGCAGCACGGGCACGCCGAGACCGATGGGGTAGGTGAGGAGCGACGCCAGGTAGGCCGCGGCCGAGGCGGCGAGCCACGCCGCACGGCGCCGGCCCGTCGTCTCATAGGTCCGCAGGTACGCCACCAGCGACGCCAGCAGGAGGGCCGTCGCCTGGCCGTAGAGATTGCCCGAGACCCAGGCCGTCGTCTCGACGCGGAACGGATGGGCCGCCCACCAGCACGCCGCGAGCGCGGCCGCCGCGACGTCCCAGCGGGCGAGGCCGCCCGGCCGCCCTCCGGGGAAAAGGCGCAGGGCGTGCAGGATGAGGGCGAAGACGAGTCCGCAGTTCAGGGCGTACAGGCCGAGGGAGGCCAGGTGGTAGAGCTCGGGATCAAGGCCCGCGATCTGGTAGGTGGCCGAGAACCCGAGCCATCCCAGGGGAATGTACCGGCGCACATAGCTCCAGTCGGTGAACATCCACTGCAGGCGCGCGGCGCTCAGGCCGCCCATGTGGGGGTTCAGGGCCACGTTGACGTCGTCGTCGCGCAGGTACAGGAACCCGAAGCCCAGGACCCTGAGGTTTGCGGCCATGGCCGCGAGGACCAGGGCCGCGCCACAGAGCCACGCGAGCCTGCGGGCGTCCGCGGAGGCGAAGGTCGCCAGGTCCTGCCGGGCGGGGTGCGTCATGCCGTCGCCGGGCGCGCGTGCGCGGCCCGCGTTCCCGGGATGAAGTGGAGTATGAGGGGACCCATCGCGATGCTCTAGGGGGCTAGACTCGCCGAGCGGCGAAAGGGTTCAATGTTAATGGCGCGGACGGCCCGCCGCCCCCCGGCGGATCACACCTCGACCCGGTGCTGGCTCACATTCGCGCCGTCGGCGGGGCGGAGCTGGCGGAAGACCAGCGCGGAGAAGAGGGTCAGGACGCCCAGGACGAGGAAGGCGCCGTGGATGCCTGAGATCATCTGGAGCGAGCTGGCGTGGAACCTGTCGGGGATGAAGTACGCGGCGATCAGCGAGGAGGCCGCGACGCCGAAGCTGAGCGAGAGCTGCTGCATCGTGCTGGCAATGCTGCTCCCCATGCTGATGTCGTTCGCGGAGAGGTCGGCGTAGACGATCGTGTTGATGGCCGTGAACTGGAGCGACGAGACATACCCGAAGCAGAACCCCTGCAGGCAGATTCTCCAGACGGGCGTGCCGGGGCTGATCGTGGCGAACGAGGCGATGAACAGCCCCATGAGGATCGTGTTCGACATGAGCACGCGCCGGTACCCGAAGCGGGTGATGACCCAGGGCATGGTCATCTTCAGGCTGATGGCGGCCACGGGCTGCGGCATCATGAGCATGCCCGACTGGAGGGGGCCGAAGCCGAGGCCCACCTGGTAGAGCAGCGGCAGCAGGAACGGCATGCCCCCAATCCCGAGACGGGTGACGAGGCCGCCGGCGACCGACGAGCGGAACGTCCTGATCAGGAAGAGGCGCAGGCGGAGCAGGGGATGGGCGATGGTCAGCGAGTGGCGCCAGTAGGCCAAGAGCAGGAGGATCGAGAGGACCAGCAGGCCGACCACCTCGCCGGGGCCGAGGGTGTGCTCGCCAAAGATCTCCAGCACGTAGGAGAAGAGGGCGATCCCGGCGCCGAAGAGGACCAGGCCCACGAAGTCCAGCGGGTCGGTCTTCTCCGCGAAGTAGTTTGGCATGAAGCGGTAGACGAGGTAGAGGCCCACGAACCCTATGGGGAGGTTGACGAAGAAGATGACGCGCCACGGGAAGTACTCGACGATGAAGCCGCCGGCCAGGGGGCCGAGCATGGGCCCGATCATCGCGGGGATTGAGAAATAGCTGATGGCGCGGACGAGCTCCGACTTCGCGAAGGTCCGCACCAGCGTGAGGCGCCCGACGGGCACCATCATGGCGCCCCCGCAGCCCTGTAGGATCCTCGAGACGACCAGGAGGTGAATGCTGCCGGAGAGCCCGCACATCAGCGACCCGAACATGAACACGGCGATGGCGGTGACGAACACCCGCCGCGACCCGAAGCGGTCGGCCACCCACCCGCTGATGGGGATGAAGACGGCGAGGCTGAGCATGTAGCTGGTGAGCGCCGACTTCATGCTCAGGGGCGCCACGTGCAGGGCGCTGGCGATCGTCGGCACCGCCGTGTTCAGGATCGTCGCGTCGAGCGACTCCATGAAGAAGGCCACGGAGACAAGCCAGGGCAGGATCCGCTTGACGGTGGCGGTGGGCGCGGGCCGTGGCATCGCGGGGGCGCGGGCTAGCCGGCGGACTGGCGGAAGCGGGGCATGGTGAAGGGATTGCCAGCCAAACGCCGTGGCGGACGCAGGGCCAGCCTCTTTCGGGGACGCCCCTGGTCTCCCGCGACTTTAAAAGCGCTTGCCTAGGCGGGCCGACGCAGTGGAGACTCGGGGGCGTCTGTCACCGGACGCGCACCGTGCACCTCTGACTACATGGACGACGACGCATCCAACGAGAATCCGCTGGCGGATTTCAACAAAATCGACTTGAGCCAATTGCAAGGCTTTAGCTTTGGCACGCAGTGGGCCAAGGACAAGGATTCGCCTGCCGACCCGTCGGGACGCTCCGAGCGGCCCGGCCGGGACGACCGCTCGGGGGGCCCGGGGGGCGCCCCCGACCGCCGGGACCGCAGGGCGTTCAAGAGGCCGGCTTCGGACGCGCCCGCGGCGCCGCCCAGGGACGGGCAGGCGGACCGCGGCGGCCCCCGCAGGGACGCGGGCGGCTACTCCGCCGGCCCGCGGCGAGGCGGCCCGGCCATGGAGCGCCAGGAGCGCGGGCCCTACGACAGCCCCTTCTTCACGGCGGCCTTCTTCCCCGAGGACACGAGCTTCAACGCCCTCGTGAAGACGATAAGGTCCTCGGCCCGCACGATTGAGCTCTTCGAGATCGCCCGCACCGTCCTGGGCAAGCCCGACCGCTTCGTGGTCGTGGTCTCGCGAAGGCCCCGCCAGGAGGGGCCGACCGATGCGCCTCCCCAGCCGATCTACGTCTCCGTCCCGGACGGCCTTCCCTTCGAGTCCGAGGACGACGCGATTTCGCACGTGCTCGCCAACCACCTCGCCACCTTCTTCGACCGCTCGGAGGCGGAGGTCGAGCCCCCGAAGGGCAACTTCCAGGTGATCAACAAGTGCGGGGTGACCGGCGAGCTCCTCGGGCCGCCGAACTACCACCGGTACGTCCAGATGATCCAGCAGCACTTCGCCGCGAAGGTCAGCCGGATGCCGTTCGAGGCCTTCCGCTCGCGCATCGAGACGGTCCGCGATCCCGAGGCCGTGGCCCAGTGGCTGCAGAAGATGAGGAAGGTCACGCGCTACACCTGGAAGGCGCCGGTCGCCGAGGGCCAGACCGCCCCGTCGTTCGACGGCCTGGAGGAGGCGCGCACCTACCTGCTCAGCCAGGTCCGCGAGAGCGTCGTCAAGGCGGTCGACCACGCGAGGTTCCACGGCAAGGCCCTGGAGATCATGCCCCGCGGGGAGATCCTGATGGCCATCGAGGGGGCCTACGAGCGGCAGCTGCGCTTCCCGCTCGACACGGCGAACCAGCTGAGGGGAAGGCTGCGCCGCGAGCACTTCACGATCTTCAAGAAGGGCTCGAAGGGCGTGTCTTACGTCTGCGCGGTGAAGCGCAAGTTCCGCGTTCCGGGGCAGATGTTCGCTGAGAGCATCGGGGGCCTCATCTCGTTCATCGAGGCCAACCCGCTGGTGAAGGCGGGCGAGCTCGCCCCGAAGATGATGGGGATCGCCGCCGTGGAGACCCAGGAGCAGAAGGAGAGGGCGGTGCGGATGCAGAGCGACCTGATCTGGCTCGTCCGGGAGGGCTACGTGACCGAGTTCATCGACGGCGGGCTCTACGCGCCCCCGGCGATGGTCGAGGCGCGAAAGAAGGAGGTCGAGTCCGAGGACGTCGATCCCGAGAACTTCCCCGAGGCGCCCCAGGCGCCTGCCGCCGCGCAGGCTCCCGCCGCTCCCGTCGAGGCCGCTCCCGTCGAGGCCGCGCCGGCCGAGGCCCCGGCCCCGGACGCGCTGGTGCCGGCCGTTCCCGTCTCCGCGCCCGACGCCGGGCCCCCGGCAGAGGCCGCGGCGCCCCACGACGGCCCGGCCGCTTGAGCGGCGCTACCGCAGGCGCACCGAGTGCCGGCCCTCGGCCTCGATCGCGAGGTCGAGGTGCAGGGCGTCGCCGGCGAGCCAGCCGTGCACCTTCTCCGGCCACTCGACGGCAAGGCACCACGGGCTAACCAGGAACTCCTCGAGGAGCAGCTCCTCGGCCTCCCGGGGAGAGCCGATGCGGTAGGCGTCCAGGTGCGCGAGCATGCGCCCGCGCCCCCGGTGGAGCGCGTAGAGGGTGAAGGTCGGGCTCGTGACGGGCTCGGTGATGCCGAGGCCGACGGCGAGCCCCTGCACCCAGGTCGTCTTGCCCGCGCCGAGGTCGCCGTGCAGCGCGACCGTGGCGTCGGCGGGCAGCGTCGCCGCCCATGCTGCCGCGAGCCCGCGGGTCTCCTCGGCCGAGCCCGTGACGACGCCGGCCCTGAGCCTATCGGAGATGCTCATAGCCGCGATAGTCCCCGAGGGGAAGGGCTTCGGCCGGGACCTTCCCCTCCCGTACAAACCTGCCGATGCAGCTCAGGCGCGTGCGCGGAAACGCCCTGCGCCAGGCCGCCTCCAGGGAGGCGCGGCCGTCGCGCGAGCGCACGCTAAAGACAAGCTCGTAGTCCTCGCCGTCGCAGAGCGCCTCGCGCACGGTGGCGCCCCGGCGCCGCGGGATCCTCCCCGCGCAGAGGGCCGGGGCCGCTCCACGCGGCGTGAGCGCGGGCAGGTCCTTTGCGAGGCCGTCGCTCAGGTCCATCATCGCGCGCACCTCCCTGCGGCGCGCAAGCCAGGCCCCCTCCGCCAGCCTCGGCTGGAAGGCGTGGTGGCGGCCCGTCGGAAGGCTGCGCCCGAGCGCCCCCGTCACGTAGATCCAGTCGCCCGCGCGCGACCCGGCGCGGGTGAGGACGCGGCCCGCGGCCTCTCCCGCCAGCGCGAGGGTGGCGACGAACCCTCCGGGGAGCCGCGCGACGTCGCCCCGACGACGGGCACCCCGCGCCTGAGGCCCTCGCGCGCGATCGCCCTGAAGAACGCGGCGAGCCACGCAAGAGAGACCCTCCCGTCGAGGGCGAGGGCGACCACCGCCGCGCTCGGCCGGCCCCCCATGGCCGCGATGTCGCTCAGGTTGCGCCTGAAGAGTTTCGTGCCGACGCGCCCCGCGGGCACGCGGTCGTCGAAGTGGACCCCGTGGACGACGGGGTCCACCGTCAGGAGCGCCCGGCCGCGCGCGGGCCGCAGCACCGCACAGTCGTCGCCGATGCCGGCCGGCGGCGGCGGCGAGGCGCGCCCCAGCCACCGCCGGATCCTGCGGATCAGCTCCGCCTCGCCGATCGAGGACACGGAGGCACGGGCGCCGCCCGAGAAGATGCCGCGGGCCCTCATGAGCCCACCCCCGCGATCACCAGGGCCATCATGTTCAGGTTGAAGAGCGCGTGCGCGACGATGGTCGTCCCGAGCGAGCCCGTGCGCTCGTAGGCGACGCAGAAGACCGCGGCCAGCACGACCAGGGGGACGAGGCTGGGGAGACCGACGAGGTGCTGGGACCAGTCGACATGGGGCGCGCCGAACACGAGGGACGAGAGCGCGAGCGCGGCGAAGCGCGGCATCCGCGTCCTCATGTACCGGAAAAGCACGCCGCGGAAGAGGCACTCCTCCGCCAGCGGCACAAGGAGCGCCGCCACGGCGACGAAGGACCAGCGCAGCGCCGCGGAGTGGGTGCTCTCGAGGATGCCGACAAGCTCCTGCTTCTCGTCGGGAAGGCCGAGGCGCACGAGAAGGCGCTCCCACGCGAAGCTGGACGCGAGCACGAGCGGCATCGCCACGAGGAAGGTCGCGAACCCGCTCTTGAGCGCCAGCGCCGTGCCGGACCCGGCGGCCGCCGGCGCGCCTCGCGCCGCGTAGAGGAAGTGGAACCCCGCCAGTCCAGCCAGGAAGCCGCCCTCCAAGACGGCGGAGCCGAGCACGGTCGCCGCGTCCTGCCCGAGGTGGGCGCGGCGGACGGCCAGTCCCGCCGCGCCGCTCAGGGCGATGGCGCCGACAAGGCCGCAGCACAGGTAGCACGCCAGGTCGATCGCGGGCAGGCGCCATTCGGCGAGGCGGCGCTCCCTCCAGGGCCGTGCGCGTTCCCCGAAGAGGAGCCACAGCGCGATCGAGATGCCGGCCAGGCAGATCGCGGCCTCGGCGGCGTACGCCGCGTACGCCAGCGGCGTCATCTCGTCCTGCGGACTCACGACTGCGCGAACGGGAAAACGATTCTGCCGTCCACCAGGGTCGTCGTGACGCGGCCCTGGAGCTTGCGGCCGCTCCACGGCGAGTTGCGCGACTTGCTCTGGCCCTGCCGCGCGTCGTAGGTCCAGGTCTCGTTGGGGTCGAAGAGGCAGATGTCCGCGGCGCGGCCCGGCTCGAGGGTGCCGGCCTCCAGGCCGAGGATGCCGGCGGGCCGGCGGGTCATCAGGTCGACCACCCGCGCGAGCGTGAAGCGGCTCTCGCGCACCAGCACGCCGAGGGCGACCGGCAGGGCCGTCTCCAGGCCGAGGATGCCGTTCGGCGCGTAGTCGAACTCCTTGTCCTTCTCGTAGTCGGTGTGCGGGGCGTGGTCGGTCGAGATGCAGTCGAGCGTGCCGTCCCTCAGGCCGTCGATGATCGCCCTGCGGTCCGCCTCCGTCCTGAGCGGGGGGTTCATCTTGAAGCTCGTGTCGTAGTCGGTGAGCGCCTGGTCGGTGAGCGCGATGTGGTGCGGCGTGGCCTCGGCGGTCACGCGCACGCCCTTGGCCTTGGCCTGGCGCAGGATCTCCACGGAGAGGGCCGAGGAGATGTGCTGCATGTGGACGTGGGCGCCGGTGTACGTCGAGAGGATGACGTTCCTCGACACGATCAGGTCCTCGGCGGCGTTCGGCCATCCGCGCAGCCCCAGGCGGATCGACATGTCGCCCTCGTTCATCACGGCGCCGTCGGTCATCGACTCGTCCTGGCAGTGGTCCATCACCGTCAGCCCGAACATCGCGGCGTATTCCAGGGCGCGGCGCATGACCTCGTTGGACTGCACGCAGTCGCCGTCATCCGTGATCGCGACGACGCCAGCCCGCTTGAGGGACCCTATCGGCGCGAGGGATTCGCCCTTCATGCCGATCGTGATGCACCCGGTCGGCAGCACCTTCACGAGGGAGTCGCGCCGGACCGCGTCGAGGATGTACTGGATCGTCCCCGCGTTGTCGGCGGGCGGCGTCGTGTTCGGCATGCAGACCACGGTGGTGAACCCCCCCGCGGCGGCCGCCCTCGACCCGGTGGCGATCGTCTCCTTGTGCGTCTGGCCGGGCTCGCGGAAGTGCACGTGGATGTCCACCAGGCCGGGCGCGGCGACCAGCCCGCGGGCGTCGATGACCTTCGCGCGCTTGCGCTCGGCCTGGGAAAGCGAGGCGACGATGCGCCCGTCGCGGGCGAAGATGTCCCCCTTGGCGTCGCGCCGGGAGGCGGGATCTATCACGCGGGCGTTCTTGATCCAGAGGGCGGGCATGGCGGGGCCTATTGCGTCGAGGAGATGACGGTTTCGGGCTGGTAGCCCGCGCACAGGTAGAGGACCGCCATGCGCACCGCGATCCCGTTGGTCACCTGCTCGAGGATCACGCTCCGGTCGCCGTCGGCCAGCTCGCTGTCGATCTCGACGCCCCGGTTGATCGGGCCCGGGTGCATGATGATAGCGTTGGGGCTGAGCCAGGAGGCGCGGGTCTTGTTGAGCCCGAACATGCTCGTGTATTCCCCGATCGAGGGGAAGTGCCGGTGGCCCTGCCTCTCGTGCTGGATCCGCAGCAGCATCACGACGTCCGCGTCGGCGAGCGCGGACTTGAGGTCGTGCGAGACCTGCGCGCCGAGCGCCTTGAACCCGAGCGGGACGAGGGTGGAGGGCCCGACCAGCGTGACGGCCGCCCCCATCTTTGTCAGCGCGTGGACGTTGGAGCGGGCGACACGGCTAAAGAGGATGTCCCCGAGGATGGCCACCTTCCGCCCCTTCAGCGGCCCGAGGTGCTCCTTCATCGTGAACGTGTCCAGGAGGCCCTGCGTCGGGTGCTCGTGGGAGCCGTCCCCCGCGTTGATCACGGGGATGTCCAGGATCTTGCTCAGGTAGTGGGGCGATCCGGCCGCGGCGTGCCGGATCACGATCATGTCGGCGTTCAGGGCCTGGATGTTCTCGGCCGTGTCGCGCAGGGTCTCGCCCTTCTGGGTCGACGAGCTCGCCGCGTCGAAGGCGATGACGTCGGCGCTCAGGCGCTTGGCGGCCATGTCGAAGGCCATGCGCGTGCGCGTGCTCGGCTCGAGGAAGAGGTTGACGATCGTCTTGCC
>CAYNLL010000052.1:0-11683 GCA_964398015.1 uncultured Opitutaceae bacterium
CGCCGGGGCGGGCGGCGGCGGCCTCGGGGCGGGCCCTCTCGATGAACATGCCTATCCGGATCCCTGCGGCCAGGAGCAGGAGGGGCATGACCACGAAACGGGTCACGCCGCTCAGGGGGCGTTTCTTTGGCTTGAGATTGGGGGCGCCCCGCATTTGGGAACCGGGCATCGGAGGGATGACGGGCACCGCAGGATTAAGTTTCTTTCTTGCGTGTGCAATCCGCCGGTATCAAACGGCCTCCTGTGCGACGCATGAGCAACACGGCCAAGAGCATCCTCTTTTCACTTCTTTCCCTCTCCCTGCTTGCCGGCTGCACGCAACTCTCGACCCGAGAGGTGCCGAGGCTGAAGTTGTCGGGCTTCAAGCACATCTTCGTCGAGCAGCGCCTTTCGGATAACTACGGCATCGCCGACGACATCGCCAAGGAGCTCCGCTCCATGGGCTACGATGCGACCTCCGGGGCGCTCACGATGAAGCCTGCCGGCACCGAGCTGATCGTGTCCTATGACGACATGTGGGAGTGGGACTTTAGCACCTACATGATAGAGTTCGACGTCCAGGTGCGCTCGGCGCGCACCGACAAAATCATGGCGGTCGGGCACTATTTCCGCCCGAGCATGGTCTTCGGTCATCCGCCGGACGCGATGATCCGGGAGCTGCTGGCGAAGCTTTTCAAGCCGGCCTGACGCGGGCAGGGCAGGCGCGGGGAAAACCCGCGGTGGCTGGAATAAATCTCAACTTGGGCTACTCTTACGGGCGGTGAGAAACTTACTGACCTCCATTGCCCTAATTTCCATGACGGCGACATTGCTCGCCGACCCCGAGATGAAATCCACGAACATCCCCGAAGACGCAGCGGCCAAGGGCGCGGCGTGCGCGACGGGGGCCAAATCCGCCTGCGGGCTCCCCTCAAACGTGGTCATCGACATGTCGAAGGCCTCGGTCCGGCACACGGGCGAGGAGTGGCAGAGGCTCCTGACCCCGGAGCAGTACCGGGTGACGCGCCTCCAGGGCACCGAGCCCTCCTTTCGCAACGCCTACTGGAACAACCACGCCGACGGGGTGTATTTCTCCGCGTGCAGCGACACGCCCCTCTTTGACAGCCGCGACAAGTTCGAAAGCGGCACCGGGTGGCCGAGTTTCACGAAGCCGATCGAGCCCCTTTTCGTCTCGGCCCAGACGGACACCTCCCTGGGAATGGTCCGCGACGAGGTCCACTGCACGGTGGACGGCGCCCACCTTGGGCACGTGTTCGACGACGGTCCGCCGCCCACCGGGCTCCGTTACTGCATCAACTCGGCCTCGCTGCGCTTCATGCCGCGCAAGGAGTACGAGGCCTGGGTAGCCGCCCACAGCGCGGGCGCGAAATGAACCGGCCGAAAGCCGAGCATCCCCGCCCATGTCCCCATCCCGCCCGCTTCTCCTCGCCCTTCTCCTGCTTTCCATGACGACGCCCACACCCGCGGCCAGGGCCGATTCCATCGTGCTGGGCGGAGGCTGCTTCTGGTGCCTCGACGCCTCCTATAAGCTGCTTCCCGGAGTGACCCACATCACGTGCGGCTACTCCGGCGGCACGGTGGCGCGCCCGAGCTATGAGCAGGTCTGCACCGAGGAGACGGGCCACGCCGAGGTCGTGAAGGTCGATTTCGACGCGTCCAAGGTGTCCTTGGATAGGGTGCTCTCGTATTTTTGGCAGGTGCATGACCCGACGCAGGTGGGAGGGCAGGGCCACGACATGGGCAGCCAGTACCGCTCCATAATCCTTTACGCCGACCCGGCGCAGAAAGAGGCGGCCGAGAAGTCCCGCGCCCTGGCCCAGAAGGCCTTGAGCGAACCGATCACGACGGAGATCGTTCCCCTGCGCACGTTCTGGCCGGCCGAAGACTACCATCAGGACTACTTCGAGAAACACCCCTACGAGGGCTACTGCTCGGTCGTGATCCGGCCGAAGGTCGAGAAGCTCAAGCACCTGCTCGAGAACGAAAAATAGCCGGCGGGGCGCCGCGCGCCTTCTGAAGCGCCACTTTGCGTTTGCGGGTGGCTACGGCTGAACCCACATTTCGGGTATGCTGGGATGGTTCGGCGACCTCGGCCGGCTTTCGTGGGGCCTTCTGTACTGGAATTTGCGCAAGTCGCTTTTCCGAATCCGTGGCGCGTCCGGGGCGGCGCCCTGCCAGCATCCCAGCGACTCGGGACTCGCCGGCCAGACGGGATGCGAGGCTTGCGTCGGCTGGCGCAGCAAGGGGCGCTTCAGGCGGCTCTGCCCGCTTTTGGCGCGGGCGCCCGACGGCAGGAACGTGTGCTCGGTCGACGCGAAGGACGTGCGGCCCTTCTGGGGCCGGACCGCTCTCTTCTTCGGCGGAGGAGCCGCTGCCGCTGCCGTCTTCGCCGTCCTCGTCGTCTTCTCGGCCTTCAGGGCGATAGGGTACCGCGTCCCCCTGCGCGTGATCGCGTGGCCGCCGGCCTGGCCCCGCGTGCAGCGGGCCCGTGCGGATTATTTCTACCGCATGGCACTTGGGGCGTTCTCCGCCGGCGACGTGCGCAGGTGCATGCTTGCCTTGGGCCAGGTGTACGTGCTCGACCCCGACAACCTCGGGGCGGCCCGCCTGCTGGCGCAGTTCACCCAGATCGCGGATCCAGATTACTCGGATGCGATCTACTCCCGCCTCCTTCGCCGGCGCGGGGCCGGGTTTGAGGAGACGGCACAGGCGTGGTTCAGGGCGCTCCTTGCGCGGGGCGACTTCGGCGCCGTGGGTGGCCTCTCGGCCAGGATGCTGCGCGAGGGCGCCGGCCACGCGCCCGCGTGGACCGAGGGACTGCTCTTTGCCGAGAGGATGGGAGGGGCGCCGGGCGAGGTCGACAGGCTGCTGTCCGGGGACGCAAGACTCCCGTCCGAGGCGCGCTCCGTGCTCGAGCTCGCGAGGGCGCTGCGCGGCGGAAGCGACGCTCAGAGGCTGAAGCGCGTGGAGGTCGCCCTGGGCGGCGACAGCACCCCGTTTGAGGTCTATTATGCCCTGAGGAGGATCATCGAGCTCGGGGGAGGGGCTGAGGTGGCGGCCTTCGTCCAGGGGCCGGAGGGCGCCGCCGTCGCGCCGTATGACCGTGAATCCCTCAAGCTGGACGCCTTTTCCGCCCTCGGATGGCACGAGCTCGAGCGAAAGGAGATCGTCGCACTGCTCGAGCAGCCGGCGTCCGCCGCCGTAACGGCAGTCTCGGGCCATCTCGTGCGCTATCCCGACCCGGACAGCGCGGGCCTCGTCTTCGAGCTTCTCGACGTCAAGCCCCTGCCGGGCACCGCCGAGACCTTCGGCCCGCATCTGGCCCTGCTCTGCATGGCCGGGGTGAACGACCTTGGGCAGCGCATGGCGCAGGAGTCCGATATTCTGGGCAAGGCGGTGGGAGGGAACTTTGCCGCCTCGGGGCGCGTCAGGGAGTTCTTCTCGGGTTCCCGCGCCGGGAAGACTCCGGCAACCTTCCTACCGGCGCTCGCACAGCTGCCCCTCGACGTGGTCTACGCGCTGATTGCGCGCTACCACGCCGAGGCCGGCCCTCCGGCGAGCGCTTCCGCGCCGGGCAAGCCCCCAGGAGGCGACGGCGCAGACCAGTAGCGCGCCGAAGAGCGGGGGTTCCGGGGCCGGCGTGATCGACCCGCTGCCCGAGTTCCACGCCGCGGTCTTGTTGCCCGGCTGGAAGACGACCGACGCGAGGCCGGAGGAACCCGGGTTCACGTTGGCGTAGAAGCTGTCGACCGACTGGTTCCAGTTGTCGATCGTGAGCACCGCGCTTCCGGTGAGGGTGAGCGAGGAGATGGAGAGCGTCGAGTCCCCGGCGCCGAAGTCGATCACCGAGTTTCCGGTCACCGTCAGTGAGCCGAGTGTCTGGCTGGTCCCGTTGAGGTCGAGGGTTCCCCCGGAGCCGAGGCTGAGGCTCGAGCTTGAGGAAAGCTGGTTGTTGCCGGCAAAGCTCAGCGTCCCGGATCCCGACACGCTGACGCTGGAGCCGAGGGCGGCGCCCGACGCCTTCGCGAGGACGACGGTCCCGCCCGTCACGCTCGAGGTTCCCGTGATGTTGTTGGCGCCGCTTCCGCTGAGGGTGGTCGTGCCCGAGCCGGTCTGGGAGAAGCCGCCGCTCGCGTTGATCACGGAGGAGATCGTTTGCGAGCCGGTGCCGGTGATCGAGATGCTGGCGGCGTTGATCTGCGCGCCGGAGAGGCTTGTCGTGCCCGAGCCCGCGAGCGTGAGGTTGCCGGAACCCAGGTTGAGCGTGCCCGAGGCCGTCACCGCCCCTGCACCGGCCACGGTAAGCCCGCCGCCGGCGTTGACCTGCCCGCCGTTGAAGGCGACGGCCCCGGTTCCGGTAATGGTCAGCGCGCCCGTGTTCGAGCTGTTGTTGACGTCCCCGTTGAAGACCGTCGGCCCGGAGGAGGCGACGGAGATCGTCCCGTTCGATCCGAGGCTGCCGTTGAACGTCGTCGCCCCGCCGGTGAGGCTCACGTTTCCCGACGTTGAAACCGCGGCCCCGAACGTGGTGGCCCCCGCGTTGCTGACGGTGAGCGACGACGCCCCGCTCAGGCCCTGGTTGAAATTCACGGTGCCGTTGCCTCCCACCGCGACCGTCCCGCTCACGGTCTCCGACTGAAAGTTGACGGTCCCGGTGGAGGTGGTCGCTAGGCTCCCGTTGCCGCCCACCTGGCCGCTGATCGTGGTGTTGCCCGCGCCGGTGACGGTGAGCGCGTAGCCCGCAGTCGAGACCTGGCTGGTGAGCGTCAGGGTCCCGCTCGAGCTCCCGATTGCGGCGTTTCCCGAGAGGGTGGTCTGGTCGCTGAGCGTGTTGGTGCCCGACATGTTCTGGATGGCGCCGGCCCCGCCGGGGCCGGCCCCCGCGACAGTGAGGCCGCTCTCGCTCACCGTGATCCCTCCCTCGAGGGCGAGCGCCGCGCCCGAGGCCACGGTGGTGAACGTGCTCGTGCCGAGGGCGCCGCTGTTGTCGAGGAGGACCGTCCCCGCGTTCACGTCGAGGGTGTTTCCAAAGGTGTTTGCGCCCGACAGGGTGAGGGTGCCGGAGCCGTTCTTGTAGATGTAGACGGACGACCACCCGCCGCTGACCACCCCTGAGAGCGAGGTGTTGTGGCTGCCGTCGATCGTCAGGTCGTAGCCGCCCGTGGCGACCGCCCCGGTGACGGCGAGGGCGCCCGAGCCCGCGAGCCAGGTCTGGCTCGCGGCGACGGCCACCGCGCTTGAGATCGTCTGCAGGCTGGCGCTGGAATTGGTGATCCCCCCGCCATAGAGAGTCAGCGTGTAGCCGCCCGTGCTCCCGAGCGTGAACGCAGAGGCCCCGCTGTTGAACGCGATGGAGTCGGCGCTCCAGCCCTGGTTCATGTTCGGCGCGAGGCCTGCCGTCCCGCCGAACGTGATTTGCGAGGTGGAACTGCTGGCCGGCGCGGAGCCGGAGGACCAATTGGCGTTCGTGGTCCACAAGGGCCCCGGGCCCGCCCCGTCCCATGTCACGACTTGGGCCGCGGCCGGCCCCTGGGGAAGCCCGAGCGCCGCGGTGGCGCCCAGGGCTGCGGCAAACAGGCGGGGGGCCCGTCGGTTCATCCCCGGGCTCCGCAGGGGAAGCACAGCCCCGCCGGGATCCAAAGTCGCTCCTTAAGAGATACTTGGAAATACAAAGCCGGGTTCACGGATGCGTGATCCATCAAACCCTAAATCGCCAGAAATCGCCGGGGCTAAAGCGGGAACTTCAGCGCTCGTGGCCGTACGGATCGAGCTGGCTTTCGATCGCCCTTTGGCGCCGCTCGATGTTGGCGACGACGTAGCGCTCGTTGAGCTCGTTGAGCACCTCGTCCACGTCGCGCTCCTGGACATAATGGGCGAGTGCGTGGGCGCGCAGCACCTCCCAGTAGCTCTCCAGCTCCTGCGTCTCGATCGTGCCCAGGGACTCGAGAGCCGCCTTGGCGCTCCCGTGGAACTCCGTGAGCTTCTTCGCCACGATGGCCCGCGCGTCGGCCTCCATCTCCTGCGCGGCGGGGAGCGCGTCACGGTCATGGAGGAGCGCAAGGTTGTCGACCCAGCCGACGGCCCCCTTGATCGGCAACTCGGAAAGCTGGACGTCCTTGTAGGCGGAGTTGGCCGCGTACATGGACATCGTCCGCGTGAGCGACTCCAGCTGGACGGCTGTGCGGTCGAGGCTGTCCGCCCCCATGCGGAGCTCGGCGAAGGCCTGGGCGCGGTCGCCGAAGGCGGAACGCGCGCCGCCCGCCGATCCTGCGAAGGAGACGGACACGTTCTTGATGTTGCGGGCCAGGGCCAGCAGCTGCTCGCCGTAGTGCTCGATCAGCCTGTCCCACGCCTTTATCGCCTCCGCGATTTTGCCGCTGCGGCGGTAGTTTTCGGAGGCCTGCCTCAGGTAGTCCCGAAGGCGCTCGCGGATGGCGGACTTGAGCCAGTTCTCTATCGCCTCGAGCTTGCCCAGTCGGGCCTCGATCGCCGCCTCGGTGTCCATCACTGTCTGCATTGACGACTCGAACGTCTCGCGCTGCTTCTTGGTCGCGAGGATCCCGAAGGGCGGGCGCGTCTCGGTCACCTGCTGTTTCTCGGCGATCAGGCGCTCCAAGGCGTCCTTCAGCGCGTTTCGGCAAAGGTCAAGGTACGCCTCATCGCGCAACAGCGAGATTACGTCGTCAGGCAGCGACATACCCGGTATTCAAGCGCGGTTTCATAGCTGATTAGAATATCTAAAACGGCTCAAAGTGCCTTCTGGTCAATCGGAAAGGTAGGGGTATTAGTACGCCGATTACTCAGAGGGAGACGGCGTTGCCGGCCGCTTGACCCGGCAACGCTGCGCGTGATGATGCGTGCTTACCTCTATCACTCCCATGAAATTCCGCAATCTAGGAAAGACTCAGCTCAAGGTGTCCGAGGTCGGGTTTGGAGCCTGGGCGATCGGGGGAAGCTGGGGGCCCCAGAGCGATTCCGACTCGGTGGCCGCGCTCAACCGCGCGCTGGACCTCGGCGTCAACTTCATCGACACGGCAGCCGGCTATGGGGACGGAAGGAGCGAGAGGATCATCGCCGAGGTGCTCAAGACGAGGAGGGATTCAGTCATCGTCGCCACCAAGACGCCCCCGGCGCCCGGGCCGTGGCCGCCGTCGCCCTATTGCGCGGCATCCGAACGGTTTGCGGAGAAACACATCCGCGAGAACGTGGAGCAGAGGCTCAGGAACCTCGGCACGGACCGCCTCGACATCCTTCAGCTCCACACGTGGACGCGGGCATGGAACCGAGCCCCGGAGCCGTTTGCCGTCCTCCGGAGGCTCAAGGAGGAGGGGAAGGTGCGCTTTGTCGGCGTCTCCACTCCAGAACACGACCAGAACAGCGTCATCGGCCTCATGCGGGGAGGATGGGTCGACGTCGTGCAGGTCATCTACAACATCTTCGAGCAGGAGCCGGCGGCGGAGCTGCTCCCCGCCGCGGACGAGACGGGCACCGGCGTCATCGTTCGCGTGGTCTTTGACGAGGGCGCGCTCACGGGAAAGTGGACCGAGGCGACGGTGTTTCCCGAGGGTGACTTTCGCAGGAGCTACTTCGAAGGGGACCGGCTCGCGCGCGCCGTGGCCCGGGCCGGGCGCGTCTCAAAGACGATAGAGGGCAGCGGCTACACGCTCGCGCAGGCCGCGATAAAGTTTGCGCTCGCGCACGCCGCCGTCGGCACGGTGATCCCAGGAATGCGCAGTCCCTCGCAGGCCGAAGCCAACTGCGCCGTGAGCGATCTGCTCCCGCTGTCGGAGGAGCTCCAGCGCAGGCTGCACGCGCACAACTGGCTCCGCGGGTTCTGGTACGCCGGGAAGTAGCAGGGTCACCGGGCTCGGGTCAGTCCGCCTGGCGCCTGCGGGCAGAGGGCCGGGGCGCAGAGGCGCTGCCGGAAAGCGACCTTGCGCCACGTCCGCCCCGCGCCGCCCCAGATCCGACCGTTCTGGAAGACGAGCGCGTCGGCCGCGTGGTCGTTTTCCGGGCCGCCCCTCCTGAGCGCGGAGAACTCGACCGGCTGGATGTCGAGGTCCATGTGCTCGCTCCTGGAGCGGGTGCCGGAGGAGCCGATGCTGCACTGGCCCCCCAGGCTCACGCTGGACGACGCTCCGCTTCCGCGCAGCATCTGGAGGCGCCTGCCCGCCATCTCGGCCGCAAGCCTGTTGGTCTCGGTGTCGCCGTTGGAGTGGAAGATCTTCGTCCCCATGTTGCCGAGCAGGGAATCGGCCAGCGCCTTCCCGTCAGACCCGCCCCCGAAGGCCGACGTGAGGCTGGGGTAGTTCTGCGTCAGGTAGACGCTGGCCGCCCGCGAGGAGCGGGCCGTCGCCTGGAAGAGCGAGTCGTAGCGGCTCGCGAAGTGCTGGCACTCGTCCGCCCAGACGAAGAGCGGGCGGCCCTCTCCCGCCGTGTTGTCGGTCCGGCGCTCGACGGCCTTCTGCAGGCAGTACTTCCAGATGACCGCTGCCACCCGCCCTACCTCGGACCACACCTTGACCGGCAGGTCCACGACGACGATCTTGCCGCCGACAATGTCCTCGGGCGAGAGGCTCGTTTCCCCGCAGAAGAGCTCCCTCATCTTTCCCCGCATGAGGGCCTCCGCGAGCGTCGTGAACATGGCGACGATGCTGCCCCGGGTCCTCTCGCCGAGCGCGGGGAAGTGGGCGAGCCAGTAGCCGGCCACCTCGCGGCAGTCGATCTCCCACGGGCGCCCGAGGGCCCGCTCCTTTGCGGCCTCTAGGCAGCGCCAGCAGGAGGAGGCCGATTTCCAGGCCGCCGAGGACGGGCTCGCCGTGTCCGGGGGTGCGCTCCGGATCACGTCGAACATCGCGTGGAGCGAGACGGGTTCGCCGGCCATCGCCAGGAGGTCGACGCAGTTTCTGACCAGGGACCGCATGGCGCGCTCCCAGAAGGGGTCGCCGCCGTGCGCCCGCGCCTCCCCACACCCGAGCGAGGCCACCTCCATGAATAGGTTCACGAGGTTCTCGGTGAGGCCCGCTCCCGCGCCCGAACGCTGGGACTCGTAGGTCATGAAGTTGAACGCCCATCCCTCGCCGCCCCCGAACATCGCGAGGTCGCCGCTCCTGCCCGTGCTGGAGGCGTAGCGACGCCAAAGGTCCGGCTCGTCCGCCTTCGCGCAAAGGACGAGCCCGCCGAAGCCCGCCGCCAGGAACGACTCCGCGAGCGCCCGCCCGCTTCCTGACGTCTTTCCCGATCCGGTCCCGCCGAAGATCATGGTGCCTTCGCAGGCGTCCTTGATGCGCCAGATGTCGCCCCCCAGATCCAGGAGCCCGCGCTGGCCAGGCCATGCGATCGGCGGCGGCAGCGAGGCGCTCACAGGCTCCGTCCCCCGATCTCCTGCTCGCACGCGGCGCGCTCGGCCTGGGCGCCCTCGAAGAGCTCGTCTAGGGACATGAGGGGGATTCGGCTGCCTCGGCCCGGCCGAAGGGCCGCCAGGTCCTCGCTCTCGAGCGGCCGCGACCGCCTCTCGAATTCCCCCCCAAGAAGGAGGGAGGACTGCCTGATCTGGTCGGAATCAGCGCCGCGCGCCAGATGGTCAGTCGTGGCGAGGATCGAGCGGAGGCCGATGAGCGGGTCGCCCGCGCCGCTGCGCACGAGCCTCTCGTGGACCTCGACAAGCGTCCTCTCAAACTCGCGTGCGAGCCAGAGCGAGACGGTCCTCTCGGCCAAGGCCGGGGCAGCTCCGAGCTCGGGGTCCGTGGGCGCCTGAGGCGCGGCCTCGAGAAGGTCGAGCCCCGGCGCGTGGCAGTGGGCGAGGTCGAGGGGCGGGGTGGGAAAAACCGCCGATGCCGACGCCTTCGCCCCCGAGCGCGCGGCGGCTCCGTCGAGCTGCGAGAGCGCGTCGGGACAGCAGCGCGAGAGGTGCTCCCTGACGGCTCCCCGCCACGGACCCTCCGACGGCAGGGCGATCTTTGCCGGCTTGTAGCAGGCAAGGGATCGTGCGAGGACCGCCTCTATCTGCTCGGCCATTGCGGCGATCACCTCGGCCGGGAGCTCGGCGCACAGCCTCGCTGCCGACGGCGGTCGCTCGCCCACGACCATTCGCTCCAGGAGGCGCAGGATGGCGATGCGCGGAGCCTCCATGGCGGCAAGCAGCCGATCGGAGACCCCCTCGACGTGAAGCGCCGCCGGGCCGCGCAGGGACACCTTGTACCCGAGATCCGCCAGCGCCTCGGCCTGCCGGCCTGCCCAACCCTGCTTTGCCCTTTCGCCTGCGCGGGCCAGCGCGCCGGCATCCAGGCAGGAAAGCACCCAGGGGGCCTCCTCGAACGAGGTGAAGTTGAGCACGCGGACATGGGCGTGGAGGAACGGCATGAGCCAGCGGTTGTTGGGCTCGACGAACTGGCCCGAAAGCATCCGGCGCGTGGTGCGCGAGCCGGATGGTCCGGGGACGCGCGAGGCCGCGCCGGCCTCAAGACGCGCGGCGAACTCGCCACCTAGTGCGACGAACCGATCCAGGACGCGGCAGTCGCCCGCCACCAGAGCGAGGGCCGAGACGGCCGGATCGGCCACCTGCACAAAGTCATAGGCGCCATATTTCCGGTCCGGCCTTCCGTAGGCGATGGGCAGAGGGCAGTGCGGGGCGACGGCGCCGAGGCCGTAATGCTCCGGCCCGAATCCCTCGACCCAGGGGAACGCCCCGTGGTAGAGCTTTCTCCAGCGGGGAAGGTTAAGGCCTTCGGCGAGCGGCCGCATCTGCGCGGAAAGGCCACCGAGGCAGAACGGCTTCGGGAAGGGCGAAAGGACCGCGGGGTCGGCGCCCAGGAGGAACCTATGGTAATGCGAGTGGTGGCTTGAATGGGCCGCTAGCGGGAAGGGATAGGTTGAGCGATTCACGGCGGCGTCCCTCAATTGGCCGGACCACCCCTGAAGAGGGCTTTCCGCGCGTTCGTAGGGCAGGCGCCTTTGCCATTCGCTTTTCCGTTCGAACTAGCCGCGACGCAGAGGGTGAGAAAGGATGCTCGACTGCTCGCGGCGACGGCGGCCGCGAAGCCGAAGGTTATGCGGCGCGCGCCTGCAATCATCATGGGTTACATGAGATGATTAACTGGCGTAATTAGACAAGTCTAAAATCGGCTTCCCGAAACCCACTCTTAAGGAAGCCTCAGGATTCTTCAGAAAACCGCACTGAGTCCGCAGTAATAGCCGCGGCGCGGGCCGTAAGCCGGAGCGGCAATGCCGACACCGGTGCCATTGCGGATCTCATAGATTTCGTCGAAAAGATTGAGACAGTCGAAACGCAGCCTCAATTCGCTAACGGCCTTTGAATGCAGATGCCAGACGTGCTCCACACCTACATTCTCCGTCCAATAGGAGGGAAGTTTTTCAAGGTTCGCAAAGCCGGCGCGCAGGCCGTTGCCATAGAGGAAATCTGAATGAAGCCGGGTGTTCTTCTGAAAAGTGTAGGCGACGCTGCCGGAACCGGTGTACCGACCCTGGTGATCCAGTTGGATGGGGTTAGAGGCCACATAGGTCAGCTCGTTAGTCGGAAATTCGTTCTCAACGGAGTCAAAGCTGCGCGCCCAAGTTTGGACGTAGGAAAAGTTCGCGTTGGCGGACAGTGAGCCCCGTTGGTAGCTGCTGCCCAACTCCGCGCCGTAAACGGTGCCGGACGAATAGTTAAAATTGTTCAGTA
>CAYNLL010000053.1:0-11670 GCA_964398015.1 uncultured Opitutaceae bacterium
CGGCTTGGCGTGCACATGCCGTATACGAACGCCGTGTATGGATGCACAAAGCTATTGGCGAAAACGTTGAGCAAGTCCCGTTAAGATTTTTGGCGCGAGCGCCATTCAAACCCGGGCCCACGCCGCGGCAGGCGCCGCCCGGCCCTTAAACGCGACAACCGCGGAGACGATGCCCAGGGCTCCGCCTGCGAGCCAGAACGCGGCGGGGCTCGCCGAGTACAGCCCCATCCCCAATCCCGGGCCCACGACCTGGGCCAGCGTCCAGGTGAGGCCGTAGGTTCCCATGTAGCGGCCGCGCATGTTGTGGGGTGAAAGGCCTGCGACATAGGCCGACGCCACCGGCATCGCGCACATCTCCCCCAGGGTGAAGAGGGCGACGCACGCGGCAAACCCCGAGATCGACGCCGCAAACGCGGTGAGGCCGAAGCTGACCCCGACGACCAGGTAGCCGAGGGCGATGACGGCCATGGGCTCGAAGCGCCGCGTCACGGTCGTCAACGGGAGCTCGAGGAGGACCACCAGGGCGCCGTTGAGGGAGAGGAGGCCGCCGTATACCCGCGGGGAGAAACCGGCACCCATCACGGCGAGCCCGAACGTCGAGTTCATCTGGAAGAAGACGAGGGCGATGCCGAACGCCGCGAGAAGCACGCGGTGCAGCTTTCGGTCGACGGCAAGCGTGCGGGCCGACTCGAGCCACCCCATGCTCCTCACCGCAGGATGCTCGGCCTCTGGGAGCGCGAGGAGCGCCACCACGCCAAAGAGGGCCGAGGTCGCCGCGTCGCCCGCGAAGAGCCAGAAGTACCCGTGCCCGGCGATGAACCCGGCCGTCGCGGGCCCGAAGGCGAATCCGGCGTTCAGGGCCATGCGGTACGCCGAATACGCGGTGACGCGGTTGGCGGCCGGCACGAGGTCGGCCAGCAGGGCGCTGCTCGCGGGCCGGTAGAGCTCGCCCGTGAGGCCGGCGAGTGCGGCAAGCCCGAGGATCGCGGGAAAGCTGTGCGCCTGTGAGAGGAGGATCATGGCGGCCGCACCGGAGAACATCGAAAGCACGATGGTCTTGCGACGCCCCAGGGTGTCCGCAAGGTGCCCGCCGAGGAGTGTCGCGAACACGTTGCCGACCCCGTAGGCTCCGATGGCGACCCCCGCGTCCGCGACCGAGTAGCCCTTCCCCGTGAGGTACAGCGCGAGGAACGGGACCACGAAGCTCCCGAACTTGTTCAGGAACGTCCCGAAGAATAGGATCCACGCGACCGGCGGCAGCGCGCGCAGGCTTGTGATCAGGGTGGGGCTCGTCCTCATGGAAACAAAAAACCCTGCTCGCCATCGGGCAAGCAGGGTCAAAATCCGTGTTGGTCTAGGTTAGTTTCGACGTGTTGCTTGCCGGTTATTCACCCCGGGCGACGGCATTGCCGTCGCTGACGCGCCAATCGCGCGCGGCGACGTACCGCGAGCCGAGTCGCGTGGTCATGCTTGATTTGGGATGCGCCTTCATCGGGGACCAGAGGGATGAACAACTGGCGCGGCCAAGGCAATTGCGAATTTCGGCAACCGCGGGCGAGGGGGCCGGGCCGTCCCCGATAGGCCCTCGACTCCGCCTCAACCCGCGATGTACAATGCCAGCATGCGCCTCCCCGACTACACAGGGTCGAGCACCTCCGCAGACGAAGGCGACTGGCGCCTACCGGTGCTCGATACGTGCCTGTGGATCGGCGCGGTTCTCGGGAGCCTGTGGATGATCGGGGTGCTGATCGCCTACCCGGCGGTGGCGACCAGCCCTGAGTTTGTCGCCGTGCTTCCCGGTTTCGTGGCGGCATGGACGGGGGCGATTTTCCGGAGGTTGGTGGAGAGGACGCGGGTGGCCCTTCTGCTGTTCTTCTGCCTCAGCATCATGGCCGTGACCATGGAGGCCGCAGGGCTGAAGCCGGCGGCCGTGGTGATGACGATCCTGTTCGACCATCTGGCGACGCTCTACCGCGGAAAGAGAGTCGGGTGGGCCTGCACGGGAGCCGCCTTGCTCGTGTACGCCCTGGTCGCCGTGGGAAGAGTGCGCGGGGTGTTCCCGGTGGGGTCTGCGTTTGGACGCGCGGATCCCTCGGAGGGGCGCTATTGGCTGCCCGCCGTGGTGGTGGTCTTCCTCGGTGCCGCCGCGGTGGGCGAGATTGTCGTCTCCGTGCTCGCGCATGCGTCAAAGGCTCTGAAGCAGGCGCGCGAATCCGAGGAGAAATTCGCCAAGGCGTTTCGCGCCAGCCCGGACGCGATCGTCATCTCGGAACTGGCCACCGGCCGGATCATCGACATCAACGAGGCCTGCGAGCGCCTCTTCGCCGTCACGCGCGAGGCGACCATCGGGAACACCTCCCTGGAGATGGGCCTGTGGGTGGATCCGAATGAGCGCGCCCGGCTTGCCTCCCTCCTTGCCCGTGACGGCTCGGTGCGCGGGTTCCAATGCCACGGCCGCCGGAGCGACGGGACCGTCTCCTTCTTCGAGGCCGCGGTGGAGACGATCGAGCTGCAGGGGAAGCCCTCGCTCGTCGGCATCATCCACGACATCACCGAGACCAAGCGCGCGGAGGAGGGGCTGCGCGAGAGCGAGGCCAAGCTCCGCGCGATGTTTGAGGGCTCCCGAGATGCGATCGGCGTGGCAAGGAAGGGTGTCCACGTCTTCGCCAACGCGGCGTACCTCAAACTGTTCGGATTCGAGAGCAATGAGAGGATCGTCGGCACGATGATACTCGACAGCATTGCGCCGAGCCACCGCGAGCAGGTGGCGCAATTCGTGCAGCGCAGGTCCGCCGGGGAGTTGATTCCAAAGGTCTACGAGTCGCGCGGCATCAGGGTCGACGGCACGGAATTCGACGCTGAATTCAGCGTCTCCACCTATGAGCTGAACGGCGAGATCTACTCAATGGCGCACATCCGCGACATCACCGACCGCCGCCTCGCCGCCGAGGCGAAGGCGAGACTGGAGGAACAGCTGCGCCGTTCGCAGAAGCTCGAGGCGATTGGGACGCTCGCGAGCGGCATAGCGCACGACTTCAACAACATCCTCACCGGGATCTACGCCTACACCTCGCTCGCGCGCGAGACCGCCGCCGGCAACGCGGAGCTCTGCGACTACCTGGACGAGATCCGGCTCGCCGGCAACCGGGCGGCGGACCTGGTCCGGCAGATCCTCGCCTTCAGCCGGAAGGGCGGCGGGGACGAGGCCTTTGGTCCGGTGCAGCTGGGGCACATCGTCTCCGAGGCGTTGAAGCTCCTGCGCGCGTCCAGCCCGAGCACGATCGCATTCTCGAAGCACCTGGCCGCGGAGCTCCCAGCCTTGCGGGGCAACGCGACGCAGCTCCACCAGGTCGTGATGAACCTCGGCACCAACGCCGTCCAGGCGATGCTCGATCACCCCGGCCAGCTGACCGTCAGCCTCGATCTGTGCGCGGTCGACGAGCGGATGGCGGAGACTTTGCCCGGACTCCGGCCCGGGCCCCACGTGCGGCTGACGGTCGCCGACACGGGCCGTGGGATGGACGCGGTGACCCAGGAGAGGGTCTTCGAGCCGTTCTTCACGACGAAGGCCCCGGGCGAGGGAACGGGCCTGGGCCTTTCGGTGGTCCATGGAATCGTGTACAGCCACCACGGCGCGATCCGGATGAGCAGCGAGATCAACCGCGGCACCACCTTTGAGATCTTCCTGCCCGCAGCCTCGGCCCCGCTGGAGGAACGTCTCGAGCCGTCGGCGGTGCCGCGAGGCCACAGCGAGCGGATACTGTTTGTGGACGACGAGGAGCCGATCATGCGCGTCGGCGAACTCGCCCTGCGCAAGCTCGGCTACGCCGTGGAGGCGGAGAGCCAGGTGCTGGTGGCGCTCGAGCGCCTGCGGAGCGACCCGTTCGCCTTCCGCCTGGTGGTCTCCGACCAGACCATGCCGGTCATGACCGGGGTCGAGTTCGCGAGGCGAATCCACGAATTTCGGTCGGACCTGCCGGTGGTGCTCGCATCCGGCCACAGTGTCGCCATCGCCCCGGAGAGGATCCAGGCGGCGGGTGTGTGCGAGATCCTCTCCAAGCCCTACACGGTCGAGATGCTGGCCGCGGCGGTCTCCCGCAATCTTCCCCGTCCCCCTTTGGGCAACCCAGAATGAGCATGCCCCGGATCCTGCTGATGGACGACGACGCGGCGCTTCGCAGGGCCCTGCGGATCGCCCTGGAGAGATCCGGCTATGAGATCGTGGAGGCGGGCAACGGCCGGGAAGGCATCGCCGCATTCAAGGCGCAGCCGGCCGATCTGGTGGTGACCGACATCGTCATGCCCGAGGCGGAGGGAATCGAGACGATACGGGGCCTAAGGAAGATGAGCCCGCATGTCCCCATCATCGCGATATCGGGCGGCGGGCGCGGCAGGCCCGAGGACTACCTGCGCATGGCGACGATATTCGGCGCGAATAAGGTGTTCGAGAAGCCCTTCGATGTCGACGCGCTCCGGGCCGCAATCGCCTCGATCCTGGGGCCCCCGGGCGCTGCCGTCCCGGCATGAGCGCGCGCCGACCGGCCTCCAAGGTACCCGGCTAGGGGTGGGGTTCCACCGTCCCCTGGCGAGAGCCGGCCGGCGGGGCGCCCGAGGGATCGGGCATCGAATCCTCCCGAGGATAGCTTCCGTACGGCGAGACAAAGACGAAGGGGAGCGTCATCCTGCAGTCGACCGGGGCCCCCTTGATCTCCGCCGGGCGAAACCGCCATTTCCGGACCGCCGCGACGGCAGCTTCGCCAAACAGGACGTCGTCCGCCTCGACAATGGAAACATCCTCCACCTTGCCGTCGGTGCGGACGGTGAACACGACCACGGCCTTGCCTGTTAGGACCGACCCGAGTTCGGAAGGAAAGTCGGGCTCGATGTCACGGGTCGCCACCGGGCGGACGTCGACCGCGGCGATGCTGTAGACGCCGGCCTTCAGCGCAGGAATCGGGTTGTCGACGGGGCGCTCGGTGACGAATTCGGAGCCCGCGCATCCGGCCAGCGCCGCTGAGGCGAGCGAGAGGAGACCCCGTCGTTTCCATGCCGTGAACACGGGTGTCGCGCTAGGGTTCGCTGCTCGTCGCGGCGCGGCGGACGGGTCAGCCCACGTTGACGGTCGTGCCGGACCGCGATGAACGGTAGGCGGCCTCCATCACGGCCACGCGCGCCGCCGCCTCGCGAACGGGGACAAGCGGCATGCCCTGCTGCCCGGCCACCGCGTTCACGAACTGCTGCAGCGGGGACACCGGGCCCTTGGGCAGGTCCGTCCAGGGCTGCTTCCCATCGGCGCCCGTCTCCCTTGCGCACGAGAAGAACAGCTCGCCCCTCACGAGGGCCGCGTTGCCCTCGGTCCCGCTGATTTGGAGGGTCACGGGATCCGCGACGTCCACCCAGCTGGCGGCCAGCGTCCCGATGACGCCGCTCTTGAAGCGCAGGAGCGCCTCGCCGGCCTCGTCGCAATCGCCGTAGCGGCCGGTCACGACCCGGGTCTGCGCCGTCACGGATTCGACGTCGCCGCAGAGCCACATCATGATGTCGAGCATGTGGGTGCCGAGGTCCCCAAAGGCTCCGACGCCGGCGATCCTCGGATCCGCCATCCAGCGCCAGTCCTCCCAGGGCCTGTCCGGCTTTGCATCAAACCAGCCCGCGAGGGAGCCGTTGTGGCAGTTGGACCCCGAGATGCGCGTGATCTTCCCGAAGACGCCCTCCCGCACCTTTTCCCTGAGGAAGAGATGCTGCGGCATCGTGCGCATGAAATACCCCGTCGTGAAGATCACGTTCGCCCTGGCGATGGCGTCGGCCATCTCCGCGCTCTCGGCGGAGGTGATGCCCAGGGGCTTCTCCGCATAGATGTGCTTCCCCGCGGCCGCGGCCGCGAGGACGAGTTCCCGATGCCTGTTCGTCTCGGAGCAGATGACCACGGCCGCGACCTCGGGGTCGGACCAGATCTGCTGGACATCCGGCGCGACGGCGGCGCCGATCTCTGCCGCCCGTTTGCCCGCCCGGGCGGCGTCGTGGTCCCACACGGACTTGACGCGCACGTTCGGCCGGTCGGCGAGAAGGAGCTTGATGAACCCCGGGGTGTGGATGTGCGCGCACCCGACGAAGGCCAGGGTCACCGGCGCGCCGGCCGTGGCCGCCGCAAGGCCGCCCGGCAGGGCGGCCATGAGGGCGACGCCGCCCGCGGCCTTTATGAAGTCACGCCGATCAAGGCCCTGGGCCGCAGGCATGTCGTTGTTCATCGGGGAGCACGCCGTTGAAGCCCGCATCCCCTCGGGTGTCAACGACCCTCCTGCGCCCCGGCCCCGGGATTCGCCGGAACCGGGAAAGTGCGGACGTTGCCCCGGGGACGGGGCGATGCCTTGACCCCGCTGGCGGGTGGCCGACGCTGCGGAATGGGGGCCTTGCCGACGTTGCAGCGCGCGGAAGGCGCTCCCACGGGGGCAATTGGGTGCATATCCCGGCCCGAACTGAGGGATGCACCCCATAGGCATTCCTGCGGATTTTGGCATACTCTGCTCAACACATGAAGAATTCCGTTACCGAGCACAGCGAACGCGAGAACACGGCCGCCCTTTGCGGGGCGATAAACCGTGAATCCGTGCGCTCCCTAAGGACCTACGGCCTCCAGGCCGAGGGAAAGATCGACCGCATGTGGCTGCGCCAGGTGCGGAGCGCCCGCTACGAGGGCTTCGTCTACCAGGGCGGTGTGACGCTGGGACAGGTCCGCCTGCCGTTTGCTTCCACGGAGGACGAGTGCCCCGCGGACGGGACTCCGGTCGTGGTCTGGTGGGACCGGGGCTTCACCTGCGCGCACAGAGACGAGATTCACGGCGCGGGCCGCCTGTCGGGGCGCTCGAACGAGCTGGCGGCCTAGGGTCGTCGCCGTCGCGCACTCCCTGGCAGTGCGGTGTCAGGTTCTGCGGCGGACGCCGCCTGATATTCAGGGGCGAAGCCGCCCAATGGGTTGCCCTTGGCCGCATCTGGCTTTCCAGGGTCGGGTGCAGGGCGATGCGTCCCATCGGCGAACGCGCGCGGCCTATTCTTGTTTGATCGACGGGCTCCGGGAGCGCAGCCTCGCCGCATGCCAAAGACGCTCCCCACACTCGACGAATTCCTCGCCGGCCTCCCCGCCGATCGCCGCGCCACGATGACGACCCTGCACAAGGCAATCCGCAAAGCCGTCCCGAAGCTCGCGCCGGCCATAATGACCGGCATGGGGCCGTCGCCCATCATCGGCTACGGGAAGTATCGCTACCGGTCCGCCAGCGGTCGCGAGGGCGACTGGTTCCTGATCGGACTCGCCGCGGGGAAGAGCTACTACAGCCTCCACATCTGCGTCGGCGACAAGGACGGCTACCTCGTCGAGCGGAATGCCGCGAAGCTCGGCAAGGTGAAGGCCGGCCGCAGCTGCATCAATTTCAATAAGCTCGAGGACCTGAAGCTCGACGTCGCGATGGGGCTCGTGAAGCAGGCCGAGAAATCCGGGGGCATCAACGCCGTGGCGTGAGGTGGCGCGGCGCGCGGTCGCCCCTTCCGCGATCCCCGGTCTCCAGTTTTCTGCGTAGCTGACATGTGACCGCGCTTGGGTGGAAGGTCTGTATCCCGTTATTGGCGGCGCAAAAAACCTCGATGGCGGGCCGTTCCATCGCGTGCCTGAGGAGGCTTGAGCGCACCCTCATCGCGCGGGGACGCGATGTGACGCGCCCGCGCGGAAGACCCGCCGGAAGAATGGCGGGGCAAGACTAGGGAAAGTGGCGGGCGACCGCCGCGTAGGCCTCCGCGGGCTCGGCGAAGACCTCTGCCGCCTGGGATTGTATATGGGCGGGGGCGGCGCGGCCGTGGTGCACGAAGATCGTGTGGACGCCCGCGGCGTGCCCTCCCAGGACGTCGGCGTCGGCGTCGCCCAGGAAGACGGCCTCCTTCGCCGTGGCCCCCAGGAGATCTACGGCGCGCAGAAGCCCCGCCGGGTCCGGCTTGTGGCTTTCCAGGTCGTCGCCGCAGACGGTCGCCGTGAAGAACCCGGCCATGCCGTGGACGTCCAGGATCCGCTCCGCCGACCAGCGGTCGCGGCCGGTCCAGATGCCCATGCCGACCCCCTTTTCCTTCAGAGCGGCCAGCAGCCCCCTGGCACCGGCGAACGGCGTCATTCTCAGCTCCTGCCCGCGCTCGAAGCTGAGCAGCCGCTCCATCGCGGCGGCCGCATCCTTGTCCGCCAGCGGGCCCAGGAGGTTGCGCACGCAGGTCCCCAGCGGGCCCCCGAGCTCCGCCAGCACCTCCGTTGGCGTCGGCCTAGCGCGAAACGGCTCCACGGCGTGCGTGAAGGCCTCGATCACGAACGGCATGCTGTCCACCAGGGTGCCGTCCAGGTCGAAGATCGCGACGCGCTTTCGGGTGCGGGCGGGATGTGTCATCGTGAGAAGGGTGACTCTGGGGCAAATCCGCGCCGAGACAAGCGGCCCGGCGGTCTGCGGGAAGCAGAGGGCGGGCTTGGCCGGAGGTGGAGGCGCACTGATCCGGGCCATTAGCCTCATGCGATTCACCTATCCCTGCACTTTATAGTGTCGCAAAGCCACGGACGCCGGGGAATTTGTTTGGCCGGAGCAGCTTGCAATCCAGCCCCACCAGCATGTTCACGTGCGACGAGGCCTCTCCATCTGCGGGAATGCGGGCCCTTGCCCGCAGCCCGCGGCAGGCCGGGCCGTTCCTCGTGCGCCGGCCGCCTTTTCCCCACCCGGAGTCCCGGTGGCAAGAAAGGCCACCCCGAATGCGCACCCTCCCACGCCTCATCGCAATGCTGTCCGGCATCCTCGCCTTCTCCCACTCGTCGATCGCCAAGGATGACTTGGCGCTGGGCCGGATCACCCCGGTCCCATCTGACCAGCAGATACCCGCGATGGATTTCAATCGCCCCCTGTTGTTCGTTGAACCGGTCCTCAACCCCTCTGGGACGCGCTTTGCCGCGCTCATAGAGAACCAGCATTTTGCGGCAAACGTCCTTGTCTGTGACATCGCCACCGGAAAGTTCGAATGGTCTGACGTCGGCAGCAACGTTACGTCCTTCATGTGGATGAACGACAAGGAGTTGATGGTCGACACCACGATCGGGGTCAGGCGCAGGGGCCTCGGGTATGAGCGGTTTGGCGGAGGGCTGACCATCCGCGAAGTGGGCGACTTGGACAAGGTGAAGGAGCAGGGTTGGTTCCACGGGAAGCCCGGCGCCGTTGAAGGCACCACGCAGATCATCCCCGCGCCTCTTCCCTCGCCGACGAACGGCTGGCCCACCGGGGGGATGGGCACCCAGTGGGTGCGCCCCGAGAACGGAGTGCTCGACTTCTTCGTCCAGAACGATGCGGGAAACTTGTCGCTGTACCGTTTCGACGGAAGGGGCGTCCTGAAGTCGCCGGTCAATCCCTTCGACGTCGAACCCAAGGGCATCGGCACGAGGAAGGGCGAGATGATCGCCCTCGGCCCCCGGCAGGACGGCAGGCCCCGCGCACTCCAGTATGTCGACGTTGAAACGGGGGCCCTGGGCAAGGTCATCTACCAGGACGACAAGTACGACGGCGCCGACCGCATCATCCGCAGGCCGGGCACATGGGAGGTGATCGGGGTGTCGGTCCCCCACATGGCCGAGCACGTCGCCTGGCTGGATGCCAAGCACCAGCACGTGCAGGAGATGATCAATCACTTCTTCCAGCGCTCCTACGGCGTCATCGTCTCCGCCGACAGGGCGGACACCCGGTTCCTCGTCAAGGAGGTCTCGGACATCAAACCCCCGACTTATTATCTGCTCGACCTGGAGAAAAAGTCGATCGGCCTGCTGAAGAACACGGGGCCTTGGATCGATCCGTCGCGCATGCGGCCGATGCAGCCGATGAGCTACAAGGCGCGGGACGGCGCGAGGATCGATGGCTACCTCACGCTGCCCGCCGGTGCCTCTGCGGAGCACCCTGCGCCCCTGGTGGTCCTGCCGCACGGCGGGCCCTGGAATCGGGACACGTGGGGCTGGAGGGGCGACGTCCAATTCCTGGCGAGCCGCGGCTACGCGGTCTTCCAGCCCAACTACCGCGGCTCGGCCGGCTACGACTGGCGATTCGACCCCGACGACCGTTGGGATTTCTCGAAGATGCGCGACGACGTCACGGACGGGACTCGGGCCCTCATCAGGACGGGAGTCATCGACCCCGGCCGCATCGCCATCGTGGGATTCGGCTTTGGGGGCTATCTCGCCGTGTTCAGCGCCGTCGACGAACCCGGCCTCTACCGGTGCGCGGTTACGGTCGCCGGCATCTTTGACTGGAAGGAGGCCCTGGACGGCTTCGACTCGCGGAACGATTCCCGGTACTACCGGCTGCGCCTGCATCTAAACGGCCTCAAGGCGCCCGACGAGGCCTACGCAGCCATCTCCCCGATCAAACGGATCCGCAGCCTCCGCATCCCGGTGTTCATCACGAACAATTTCCGGGGCCCCAACGTTGACCTCGCCGTCAGCGACCCGCAGACCCTCGAGCTATCCCACGGTATCCCGCGGGACGTCCCCAAGGTCGTGTTCGGGGACCTGCACATTGACTCGATGGAGAACGCGTTCGTCGACGCAGTCGACCGTATGAACGGGATCGAAACGTTCCTCGCCCAGAACCTCGCCCCACGCCTGCCTCAGGGGCCAAACTAGGGCCGGCGCCCCGTCAGCCCCCGGGCGTGAAGTGGCGCCGGGCGGCCAGGTCGCGCCGCAGCTCGGCCCGAAAATCGGGATGGGAGATCGAGATCAGGGCCTCGCCCCGCTCGCGCAGGCTCTTGCCGTGGAGGTTGACGGCGCCGAACTCGGTCGCGACCCAGTGGACGTGGCCGCGCGTCGTGACCACGCCGGAGCCGGGCTCGAGCTGGCTGACGATGCGCGAGACCTTGCCTTTGACCGCCGTCGAGGGGAGGGCGATGATCGCCTTGCCCCCCGGGGAAAGCGCCGCCCCGCGGATGAAGTCCATCTGCCCGCCGATGCCCGAGTAGATCCGGTGGCCGATGGAGTCGGCGCAGACCTGGCCCGTGAGGTCGATCTGGATGGCCGAGTTGATCGCGACCACCTTGGGATTCTGGCGGATGATCGAGGTGTCATTGGTCCAGTCGCAGGGGTAGAAGGCCACCAGGGGGTTGTCGTCGACGAAGTCGAACAGCCGGCGGCTGCCGTTGATGAAGCTGGTGACGATGCGGCCCTGGCCGACGACCTTGAGCTTGTTCGTGATGGCGCCGCATTTGACCAGGTCGATGATCCCGTCCGAGAACATCTCCGTGTGGACGCCGAGGTCGTGCTTGCCCTTGAGGCGGGCGAGGACCGCGTCGGGGATCCCGCCGATTCCGACCTGGAGGGTCGAGCCGTCGTCAACCAGCTTGGAGACGATGTCGCCGATGCTGGCGTCGGTCTGGCTCTCCGGGGCGCCCTTGTGCTCGTGGAGGGGGCGGTCCGTCGTGATGAAGGCGTGGATCCGGGAGAAGGGGACCACGTTGTTGCCGTGGGTGCGGGGCATCCGCTCGTTGATCTCGGCGATGACCACCCGCGCGGTGTCGGCGGCGGCCTTGGCGGCGTCGGCCGAGGTGCCGAGCGAGCACAGCCCGTGCTCGTCGGGCGGCGAGAGCTGGAGCAGCGCCGCGTCGAGCCTGACGAAGCCG
>CAYNLL010000054.1:0-11556 GCA_964398015.1 uncultured Opitutaceae bacterium
GGTGCCGTTGAGCTCGGAACTTCTCGTCAAGGTCGAGGCGGCCGCGGTCAACCCCAGCGACGTGAAGAACGTCCTGGGCCGCACGCATGAGACGACCCTTCCGCGGACACCGGGCCGGGATTTCGCGGGCCGTGTGGTGCAGGGGCCCGCGGCGTGGATGGGGCGGACGGTCTTCGGGTCGGGAGGGGATCTGGGCTTTGGCCGGGATGGCAGCCACGCGCAGTTCGTGGCCATCCCGCTGGAGGCCGCCGTGGCCATGCCCTACGGGCTTTCCTTTCCCCAGGCAGCCGCCATCGGCCTTCCCTACCTAACGGCTTCGGTGGCCATCGGGCACGGCGCCCGGTTGCAGAAGGGTGAAACCATCCTGATCCTGGGAACGAACGGGGCGGTGGGCAGCGCGGCAGCGCATCTGGCCCACCGGTTGGGGGCGCGCGTTATCGGGGTCGTGAGGACGAAGGCAGACCTTTCCCGGGCAGCGGCGCTGCCCGTCGAAGCCTGGATCGACCTGGAATCGACCGGACTTGCTGCGGGTTGCCGTGCGCTGACGTCGGGCCGGGGCGCCGAGGTGGTCTTCGACACGGTGGGCGGCGCCATGTTCGAGGCGTGCCTGTCCGCCGTCGCGCGGCGGGGTAGGCAGGTGGCGATTGCCTCTTCCGCCATGCCCCGTGTGGCATTCAACCTCGTCGACTTTTACCACAATGAATCGAGGCTGATCGGGGTGGATTCGCTAAAATGGAGCTTTGCGGAGGCGGCAAGGGTTCTGCAGGAGCTTGTCCCTGCCTTCGAAAAGGGTGAGTTGCCCTCGCCGGTCGTGCAGGCCGTGCCGCTCGAACGCGGCCCGGAATTCTACCGGCTGATCGACGCGGGCACGATCCGCGGCAAGGTGGTCCTGACGCCTTAGCGAACCCATGGCCCCATCGGCTCGCCAGGAGGCTGAAGCCTGGCGACCGTCTGGCCGGGTCAGTGCTTCGCGGCGCCGGCGGCGATCCCGTCCAACTCCGCCAAGGTCTGCGGCGAGAGCTTCAGCTGCGCTGCGGCCAGGTTCTCGCGGAGGTGGGAGACGGACGACGTGCCCGGGATCAGCAGCATGTTGGGCGACCGATGCAACAGCCACGCCAGCGCAACCTGCAGCGGCTTTGCCCCGAGGCGGCCTGCAACCGCCGACAAGGTGGAGGACTGGAGCGGCGTGAATCCGCCCAGCGGAAAAAAAGGAACGTAGGCGATGCCGTGCCGGGCCAAGTCGTCAATCAGGGCGTCGTCATGGCGGTGCGCCAGGTTGAAATTGTTTTGCACGCACACCACGTCGGCAATCGTTTGCGCCTCCGCCACCTGTGCGGCCGTTACGTTGCTCAAACCGATGTGACGGATCAGCCCCTTTCGACGGAGGTCGGCCAGCACGGTCACCTGTTCGGCTATGGACCCCTCCTCGGGTCCGTGGCCTGAACCCATCACGCGGTAATTGACGATGTCGAGCGCATCCAAACCCAGGTTTCGAAGATTGTCGTGGACGCCCGCAGTCAGCTCTTGGGGAGAGATGGCGCGCTGCCACGACCTGTCAGGGGGGCGGCGGCCCCCGAGCTTGGTGACGATCACCAGGCCGGGAGGGTAGGGGTGAAGGGCCTGGCGGATGATCTGGTTGGTGACGTGCGGGCCGTAGTAGTCGCTCGTGTCGATATGGTTCACGCCGGCTGCGACGGCCTCGCGGAGGACCGCAATGGCTCCGTCCGCATCCTTGGGCGGCCCCCACACGCCGGGACCGGCAAGCTGCATCGCGCCGTATCCCATCCGGTAGACCGTCAATGACGTGCCGGGGAATATGAACCGTCCGCCGAGGGTGGTTTCACTCATGGTGTTGGGCTTCTCGTGTCTCATGAGGGAGAACACGCAAAGCGGTGCAAAAGGCAAACGATGACGCCGGCAATCCTGCACGCCGTCAGGAGCCGGGTGCTCCGACCGATTCCAGGCCATCTGGCGTGGGAAAACTGGCCCTCGACCTCTCTGCCAGCGGGCTGGGGCACCCCAGGGCAGGTGTCCGAACCCGACGGCACCGATCGCCGGGGCAATGCAGGGTGCAAGGGCGACGCGGGGAGGGTCCCGAAGTCCCTCCGGCTTGTCCCGGTGTTCCGCGGCGCCACCACATCGGCGTTCCTCGGAACTATTAGTCCGACCCTCGAGGCGCATAAGCCATCGCCATTGACCGGCACCGCTGCGCCGGAGGAGGCGACCCTAACGCCTTGGCACCAGGAGGATCCAATAGGATCGCGCACGGGCTCTTGGGTGCGCCACACCCTTCCTTGGAACTGAACACCCCTCCGGCCCGTGGGGCTTGCGTCCCCTAAGGCCTTGTCGCTGTGCATTGAAGGCTAAAGACCGCGGGCATTCCGCCGATGTCTCCCTCGTACCAGCCGGTGTCCCGGACCTCCTCGGCCCGACACGCCGCGTTGGGTTGCCCCACTCCATGACCCCCCCTTCTCCCGGCACCCTCGAGCGGCCGGAAAGCATGTGTTCCGCCTGCCGGATCTTGCTGAGGGGCCCGGGCGCCCGTATGGCCGCCCCGGCCGCGGAACGTGAATCAGGCCTTTCAGCGCGCATCGCAAGCGAGCGCCCTTCGCCCAAGGGCTCCACAGGAATGCCCTGCCACGGGCAAAGAACGTGAATTCTCCAAAGCCCGGGAAGAACCTGCGCATCCTCGTGGTGGACGACAATCGAGCGATTCACGCCGATTTCGCCAAAATCCTAGCCGAGGAGCGCACAAGCGACAAGGCCCGGGACATGGAGGCCACGCTGTTCGGCGCCGCCACCGACACCCGCCGGACCGTGCGCTTTGAGCTCGATTCGGCATATCAGGGCAGGGACGGCCTGGAGATGGTGAAGCGGGCGCTGGCCGAGGGCCGCCCCTACGCGATGGCCTTCATGGATGTCCGCATGCCGCCCGGCTGGGACGGCATCGAGACCACCGAAAAGATCTGGGCGGTCGACCCCGAGATGCAGATCGTCATCTGCACCGCTTACTCAGACTACTCGTGGGACCAGATGAGCGACAGGCTGGGGCAATCCGACAAGCTCGTCATCCTGAAGAAGCCCTTCGACAACACGGAGGCGCTCCAGCTCGCCACGGCCCTCACGGAGAAATGGAGCCTTGCGAGACAGGCCCGATCGCAGCTGCAGAACCTCGAGCGGCTGGTCGAGGAGCGCACGGGCGAGCTTCGCGCGGCCAAGGAACTCGCCGAGAGGGAGCGCACGCGCTACCTCGCGCTTTTCGCGCAGGCCCCCGACGGCCTTCTGGGAATTGACCCCAACGGCACGATCCTGGAGGCCAACGAGGCCGCAGGCCGCCTGCTGGGCCAGGTCCCGAAGGAAATGGAGGGCTCAAGCCTCTCCGCGGTGCTCTCCCGGGCAGGCGTCGCGTCCGAATTCGACCTCGCCCGCGTCACCCAGGATCAGCGCCTCCTGGAGTTGGCGGTCAGCCGCGACCCGGGCAGTTCGACGTCGATCGAGGTTTCCGTTCAGCGCTCCGACGCGCCCCGCACGCCGAGCCTCCTCGTGCTGCGCGACATCACGCAGCGCAAGCTAATCGAGCAGCGCATCGGACACGCGCAGCGTCTTGAGGCCGTCGGGCAACTCGCTGGGGGCATTGCGCATGATTTCAACAACCTCCTGACCGCCATCGGCGGAAGCGCGGAGCTTCTCATGACGCAGCCCGACCCGGAGACGCAGTGCTTCGCCAAGGTGATCCTTGACGCCCAAAGGCGCGGCAGCAGCCTCACCCGCCAGCTCCTCGCGTTCGCCCGGCGTGACGTCCATCGGCCGACCCTCATCGACCTCTCGGCAACGGTCGCCGGCATGGCCAAGTTGGCGGACCGCGTCCTGGGCGAGCAGCACAAGCTTCAAATCGAAAAGTCCGAGTCGCTGTCCGTCAACGCGGACGCGGCGCAGATCGAGCAGGTCTTCCTGAACCTCGTCACCAACGCGCGCGATTCAATGGCCGGAGGCGGCACGATACGGTTCACGGTGAGGGCGCTGACGGCAAGCGAGGCCCTGGCGCTCGGGTCGAGGCTGGACTGCCCCCTGCAGGCGCTGCTGGAGGTGGCCGACGCGGGGACGGGGATTCCGCGGGAGCTCCATGCGAAGATATTTGAACCGTTCTTCACGACGAAGGCACGCGGCAAGGGAACCGGCCTTGGACTGGCTGCCGTTCAGGGAATCGTGGTGCAAAACCAGGGGAGCATTTCGCTCGATAGCGTTGTCGGCCGCGGCACCACATTCAGGATTTTCTTCCCGGCCCAGCAGGTAGCCCCCGAAGCGGCGGCGCCGGCCCCGGCATCCCCGCGCTCAAAGCCAGGAGCCGTTGGGAGCGGCGTGCGCGTGCTTCTCGTGGACGACGAGGATCTTGTCCGCAGCGCGACGGCACACATGCTAAAACGCGAAGGATGCGAGGTGCTGGTGGCGTCGGGCGGCGCACAGGCGCTCGCGCTTCTGGACTCGAGCGGGCCCGTCAGCGTTGTGCTCACAGACCTGGCGATGCCCGGCATGAACGGGCACGAGCTCAGCGACCGCATCCATCTGGCGCATCCCCGGCTCCCCGTTGTCTACATGTCGGGCTATTTCGAGGAGCCCGGATCGAGCAACCTGGGACTTGTGGCCTCCGCGAAGACGACCAACTTCCTACCGAAGCCGTTTTCCACGGCTCAGCTCGTGCGCGTGCTGCAGCTGGCCGTCGCGGGCTGACGCGCGCTCTTCGGACGCGTCCCTGAGGCAGCCGCTACCGGGCTGCGGCCGGAACCCGAGCCGCCGCACCCGACGCCTTCCAACGCTCCAGCGCGGCTTGGATCTCGCTCACCCGCACGGGCTTGCTCACGAAGTCGTCCATGCCCGAAGCGAAGCAGTTTTCACGGTCACCCTGCATGGCGCCCGCGGTGAGGGCCACAATGTACATCGGTGCCGCCCAGGGACACGGGTGGCTCGCGTCGAGCTCCCGCTTGCGTATGAGCCGAGTGGCCTCAAAGCCGTCCATCTCGGGCATCTGGCAGTCCATGAACACGAGCGCGTACGGGATGCGCTGGAGGGCCTCCAGGACCTCGACACCGTTGCTCACCGCCTCCGCGGAGCATCCGAGCTTTTTGAGGAGCGCGATGGAGATCTTTTGGTTCACCGCATTGTCCTCGGCCAGCAATATGCGTGCTCCCTCCAGCAGCGCGCGGGTGTCCGCGGAAAGCTGGGGCGACGGGTCGCCACCTGTTTTCGGAGCGCCGAGATGGGTCGCCTTCTCTTTGCCGATCACCGACACGATGCAGTCGAAGAGCCGGGACTGTTTCACCGGCTTGCTGAGGGCCGCCTCGATGCCGGCCGCCTGGAGCTTGCTCTCAGCTGGGGCGTGCCCGAGCGGTGTAAGCGCGATCAGCCGGGTGGCGGCGATCGCAGGCTCGGCCTTGATCGCGCGGGCGAGTGTAAGGCCGTCCATCTGCGGCATCTCTATGTCCAGAAGCGCGAGGTCGTACGGGCGGCCCTCGGCCGCAGCGGCGCGCAGGGTTTCCAGGGCCTCGTAGCCGCTTGCCGCGCTTCCCTTTTGAAGCTTCCACGCGAAGATCTGGTGGCGCAGGATCTGGCGGCTCGTCGCGTTGTCGTCGACCACGAGCACCCGCAGCTGCGACCAGCCGTTGCGCTCTGGCGCGAGTCGAGTCGGCGGCTCCAGCCCCTTTTCAAACCGCGCCGTGAACCAGAACGTCGAGCCCTTGCCGACCTCGCTTTCCATGCCAATTTCACCGCCCATCATGCCGACCAGCTGCTTGCAGATCGCCAGTCCGAGGCCCGTACCGCCGTAGCGGCGTGTGGTCGAGCTGTCGGCCTGCGTAAACGCCTGAAAGAGCTTGGCCTGCACCGTATTGGGAATGCCAATGCCCGTGTCGCTGACGGCAAAGCGAAGGCTGGCATGGGTGTCGCTGGCCGTAATCAGGGTCGCGCGGATCACGACCTCCCCCCCGTCCGTGAACTTGATCGCGTTGCCCAACAGGTTCACAAGCACCTGCCGGAGCCTGCCGGGGTCTCCCCGGAGATGGCGGGGCACGTCGGGCGGCATCGCCATCACCAGCTCGGTTCGCTTTGTTTGGGCCCTCTCGGCAAGCATCTCGAGTGCTCCCTCGACCGCCTCGGCAAGGTCGAAGTCGAGGACCTCAAACGTGAGCTTCCCGGCCTCGATCTTTGAGAAATCGAGGACATCGTTGATCACGGTCAAGAGTGTCTGGGCACTCGTTCGAATCGTCTCGGCGTAGTCGCGCTGCTGGGGCCCAAGCTCAAGGTCGAGAAGCAGACCGGTCATGCCGATGACGCCGTTCATCGGCGTGCGAATCTCGTGGCTCATGTTGGCGAGAAACTCGCCCTTGGCCTTCCCTGCACTCTCGGCGAGATCCTTGGCCGCTCGCAGCTCGCTGGTGCGCTGTTCGACAATCTTCTCTAGGTTCTCAAGCTGGAACCGCGCCTGCCGGGCGAGCGTCCATTTTTCGGTGAGGGCCGTGGCGAGCTGAAGCGCCTCGATGTTGTCGAACGGCTTCTTCAGGATCACGAGCTTGTCGGACTGTCCGAGCTTTTCGCCCATCTGATCCCAGGAATAGTCCGAGTACGCTGTGCAGATCACGATCTGCATCTCCGGGTCGACCTCCCAAATCTTCTCGGTGGTCTCGATGCCATCCCAGCCCGGCGGCATGCGCACGTCCATGAAAGCCATCGCGTACGGGCGGCCTTCAGCAAGGGCCTTCCTCACCATCTCCAGGCCTTCCTTCCCCTGGTAGGCGGAGTCCAGTTCGAAGCGCACGGCGCGGCGCGTGTCGCCAACGGCGCCGAACAGTGCGGCCTCCATCTGGCGGGCCTGGTCACCCACCTGCGGGCCCGCGAGGATCTTCGCAAAGTCGGCGTGGATCGCCTGATTATCGTCAACGATCAGGACCCGGAGGTTCTTCTCAGGAAACGGGGTGCTCATGAGGCAGGCTTTGGGGCTTGAACGGAATCTCGAGAATGAACGTCGCCCCCTGGTCCGCTCCCGCGCTTTCCACGCTGAGCGAGCCGCCAAGCTCCTTTGCCGCGAGCGCGCCGCTGTGCAGCCCAAAGCCGTGGCCGTGCGCCCGGGTCGTGAATCCGTGGTTGAATATCCGCGTGAGGTTTGCAGCGGGAATCCCGACACCGTTGTCGATGATGGAAATCTTCACGCCATGGCCATTGCTTGTCGTGCGCACCGTAATCCTCTTGTCCGCGCGGCCCGACTCGTCGCAGGCGTATTTCGCGTTCCGCACGAGGTTGATCAGGATCTGCATGACCTTGTGCTTGTCCGTCGTGACCACCGGGCGAGCCTGGTAGTCGCGAAACGTGTCGATGTCGTGCCGCGCAAGCGAGCCGGAGTTGATGCGCAAGGTGTCCTCAATCATGTCCGGCACCGAGATCGTCTCGATCACGCCCGAAGTCCGCGCGTAGGACTGCTGCATCGCAACGATCTCCTTTATGTGCTCGATGTTCTTGCGCAGGTTCTCGAGCTCCGCGATCGTGGCCCGGCGCTCCTCGGCGAGCGACGAGGACAAGGTGCCAAGGTATTCGGGAATCATCTGCCCCCGCGGGTCGGTCGTCATGAAGGCGGCGATGTCCGCCTTGTGCTGCCCCAACAGGGCGGAGAGCTTCTCGATGTTGCTGGCCTTCGTGTGGCGCACGAGATCCGAGACGAGCGTGGCCGACACGTTGACGCTGTTGAGAACGTTGCCCACGTTGTGGAGCACGCCCGTGGCGACCTCGGCCATGCCGGCCTGCCGCGAGGCGTCCAGGAGGTTTCTATGGGTGTTGGCCAGCTCCTCCTCGGCCTTCTTTCGCAACGTGATATCCTCCAGAATGCCTATCTCCTGGACGATGCGGCCGCCCTCATCGCGGACGACCGCCACCGAGAGCATCCCCCAAATCAGGCGCTCTCCAGAAAGGACAAAGCGCACCTCGCGCGTGTAGTTGTTGCTCTCCCCCGACGCGATAAGCCGGTCGTTCTGTGCCTGGCCTTCGACATCCGCGGGGTGAATCAGCCTCGTGAGCTGCGCATAGTCGCCCAGAATGGCGTTGGGCAGCTCAAGGATGCGCATGAACGTCGGATTGATGTGGTGGACGTCGCCCAGGTCGGCGCGCTTCCAAGAGATCCCCACCGGGGCGTGCTCGAATATGAGGCGGAAGAGCGACTCGCGCTGACGCAGCTCCTCGTTGGACAGCGAGAGCTGTGCCGTGCGCGTCTGCACCCTCTCCTCAAGCATCGCGTTGAGCGAGCGGTAGCGTTCCTCGCTCACCGAGAGCGCGGCTGATTTCTCGGTGGTCTCTTCGATCTGCCGGCCGAGCTGCGCGTTTGTCTCGTTGAGCTCGGCCGTCCGTTCGGCGACGACCCTCTCCAGTCGCTCATTCTCATGGCGCTGGAGGTATGACGAAAACCATGCAGCGAAGAGCAGGAGGCCCACAGCCGCTAGGGCATAGGCCGCCCACGCGGTCTTCGTGCGGAACCAGGGAGCCAGCACGGTGAAGCGCAGCTTTTCCTCGCTCCCGGGCACTCCTGCTCCGGAGACGGGGCGGACATGGAAGGTGTAATCGCCCTCCTTCAGGCGGTAGAACGTCGCCGAGCCGATCGTTCCCGTCGAGACCCACTGGGTCCCCGATCCCTCGAGCTGCACCTCGAAGGTTACGTTCGAGGCGAACGGATTCGCCGGCGCCGCAAAATGAAAGACCAGCGAGTTGTCCGCGTAGTCGAGCGGCTCGATAGCCGCGCGCGGATCGAATATCTGGCGCCTGCTGGCGGAAAACTGCACTGACGTGATAAGCGCCTTCAGCTCGTGCCCGGGGGGCAGCGGCATGTTGAGGTCGATCCGTGCCAGGTGGCGTTTCTCAAATATCCACATGATCCCTCCGTCCTCGGCGGTGAGGTTGGTGGGAGTGAACCCAACCGAAGCCATCCTGATCCGGCGGTTGCCCGCTCCGGGGCTCCGGTCGATTATCTGCACGGCACCCTCGGCCGAATACCAGAGCCGCCCGAAGCTGTCGCTGACCGGTCTCCCCCCGGCGTTGGCGAGCTGGGGAAGGGTTCCAAGGAGCGCATCATCCGAGACCATCCGGCGGCGGGAGTCGTCAAAGCGAAGGAGCTTGTGGCCCACATGGAATCGGACCTGGCCATCGAGCACGTACTCTTCCACCCATCCGCCGGGCAGCCCGTCTTTGGGCCCGAAGATCTCGAGAACCGGCCTTCCGCCGCGGGGATCAAACCGGCCGATCTTGCTCAGGCCGAGCTCGAGCCATCCTATGCCCGCGGAGTCGATCACGGAGATGTAGCTGTCCGCGAGCTCGGGGCAACGGACCCGTTGGACCGAAAGGGCCTCGCCCGACCTTTGGATCAGTCCGTACTCGCCGTCGGCCACATAGTACATTCCCCCGGGCGCCGAAGGCGCAACGCCGATGCGGGCATTCTTGATCCCCGTGAGGGCCAGCCTCCATCCCTCCGCTCCGTATATGTAGACCCCCGCGTCATTGCTGGCAAAAAGACTCCCGTCCACCTCTGTCAGGGTAAACAGATAGCGCCCCGGCGGCGTCTCGTCTGTGAACCGCTCGAGCCTACCGTTCACATCGTAGCTGGCGCGCATCGCCCGGCCATCGGCAAGGATCCAGAGCTGACCCGCGTGGCGCAGCGGCTGGGCGAAGGCGAGGCCGCTTGAGAGAAGCGGCTCGAAATGGGAGACAGGGGAGGGGAACTCAATCCGTGCGACGGCGTTGTTCAACAGGGCCCAAAGCACGCCATTGCTCGCGTACGAAAGCCTCTGCACGCGCGCCAGCCGGTGGTCCAGGGAGCGTTCGAGCACTTGCACCGTGCGGCCCGCGCGGTCGAAGAAGACGATGCCGACTGTGTCGATCGCCGCCGCGTAGAACCCGTCGCCAGCCTCGCACAGGTCGGTAATCCTGTAGCCGTTGCCGAGCCATGTTGCCGGGCCGAAGGGATGGAACGCCTTCCCGTCGAAGACCTTTAGACCCGATGAACCCGTGCCCACGAGCAGCTGACCGCGCCCAAACGGGATGGCGCACGTCACGCTCTCGCTCACCAGAGTCTCGGCCGCACGAACGGGTTCGGAGGTTCCATCGGCCTTCAACTGAAACAGTCCGCCGGAGGACTGGTCGCTAAAGTAGACATTGTTCCCCAGGGTGAAGATCCGCTGCACCGCGCCGGCATTGCCGACAATGTGGGCGGCCTGGGACGGGCGCCAGGAGATGATGGCCCCGTTGCCCCCGTACCAATACCAGCGATCCGGAAACATGGCGACCGACACCGTTGTCTCGTTTTGCGTCGCCGCCCCTCCCGGGAGCTTTACGACCGGTGTGAGGTGCCAGCTTGCCCCCTCGCCCATGTCAATTCGGGCGACCCCCCCGGCGACGCCCATGTAGACCTTGCCGTCGTCATCGACCGCCACCGATGCGATGATGGGCGGTTGGCCTTCCTCCCCTCGGAACGCCTCCCAGCGCACGCCGTCGCCGAAGGCCAATTCGTGCTGTGACGCCAGCAATACCCGGCCATCAGGAAGGACGTGCAGATCGCTCGGGGCGGAGCTCAAGCCCATAGCTTCGGGCCCCAACACGACGAATGAAGGCGCACCCGTCTCAAGCGTTCCAGATTCCGGTGCCGGCATCGCCCAGGCTGTCATCCGAATGAGAAGCAGCGCCGCCGCCAGTACGAAGGCATCGATCTGTTTGCAACCGCCGGCGCACAGGCATCCCAAACTCTCCGGCTTGCGGAATGAAAGGTGAATCATGGGATTGGATGCACCCCAAATGGCGTAGCGAAGGAAGGGTCTCCGGAACTCCGGTAGGTACACCTACATCCATCGACGGAATCCCCGTTCACTTTAGGTTTCCTCTCCCCTTTCTTGGGTGCGGGCCCTAAATCTTATCTCTTGCGTCTCAACATTTTCAGCGGCCTTCCCGATCCCCGGGGAACCGTCGCCGCGCCCCAGATTGCCTGACAAGAATCTATCCTTCGGCGGTGCAACCAATGGACATGTTTATCCGCAAGGCACTTGTGTCATAACCCTGTCGCTGTGTTCCGTAAGGTGCACGACAGGCGATCGCTTTTTGGTCGCCGGAGCATCGCTTCATTTCTCGCAATGGAGAAACAAATGGGAGGGCCCGATCAGGGTCCATCCTCTATCTATGACGGAGGATCTTGTTTCGCGTTTGTTTCGTGTCCCGAGGGATGTTTTCGGGGTTTGTCTCCGGATTGCCCGACTATTTGCGTGTGATCTCTCCTTCGCTTGAAGCGATAGGGGGCATAAACCACATCGCCTAGGTCAAATGGATAGCTTCGATGCCATCCACCCGATTATCTCTGGTTTCGTGGGCCCCATAGGATGATCCATTGGGGCTTATACCCTCAAACTGCTATCCACCGACAAGCGCTGGTTTCGGGTGGCGCAGGGTTCGCATATCTATAGCGAGCTTCAGGCAATATCGAACTGGCCCAATAAAATGGTTCGCTTGTCGTTCATGGGCACGCTTTAGCAGAAGGAGCGATGC